>CALWAR010000018.1 GCA_944375765.1 uncultured Mediterraneibacter sp.
AAAGCCCAGAAAACACAGATTGAAGAAACCTTTTCCCTGATGGGAAAAGTACATGAAGAGATCAGAAAACAGATATCGGAAGGAAACCGGGAGGCTGCCATGCAGCTCTTAAACGACTGCCAGGAGGGCGCCATACAGGCAGGAAACCTGATCGAGCAAACCGAGGGCGAAGACGCCCCTGCTATCGGTAAGATTGAGGAGTACTGCGAAACCTGCTACCGCATCTATGAGAATGTTTCAGGAGAGGAGCCGCAGAATCCGTCAGGTGTATACCGTCTGCTCCAGAAAGTGTTGGCGTCGATGGAGAGCAGCGTCAGGCTGACGGTTCCGGTACGCCTGGAGATCGCCTTTTTCTGCTATAAGGCAAGTATGAGCGACTGTCTGGAGAGCATCTACTTTGCGGCAAAAGAAGATCCGACATGCGATGCGTATTTTATCCCGATCCCTTATTATGACAGGTATCCCAACGGAGCGTTCGGGGAGATGCACTATGAGGCAGAGGGATGCTACCCGGATACATATGAACTGGTTGACTGGCAGAAATATAACCTTGAGATACGAAAACCGGACATTATTTATATCATGAACCCGTATGATGGAAGAAACCGTGTCACCAGTGTTCACCCGGACTACTATGCAGAGAGACTTCGGGGGATGACAGACTGTCTTGTGTATGTGCCGTACTATATTTCTGCACAGGGGCCAAAGCCGGGGATGGCAATTACACCTGGATTGTTGTATTCAGATTTGACATTTGTGCAATCTGAACAAGTCCGGGACGTTTATATAAAATATTTCCTGAATGAGAGTGGCATCGAGGGAGTGACGATCAGGACAGCGAAAGAAAAAATCATATCATTGGGATCGCCAAAGCTGGACAAGCTGGTCAACACTGGGAAAGAAGACTATCCTCTGCCTATAGAGTGGGAGGAGGCCGTGAATTCCCGGGGAACAAAACAGCGGATTATACTATATAACCTTTCCATTATCAATGCGCTGGACGCTAAAGAAGATAACGGAAAAGTATATCTGCGTAAACTGAGGAGTGCACTTTGGTTCTTTAAAAACCGGAAAGATGTACTGTTGTGGTTCCGTCCCCATCCTCTGCTTCAACAGACGTTGCGCTCCATGCGTCCGCAGCTTGCTGAAGAGTACGAGGATCTTATCCGGAATTATATCAGTGCAGGGTATGGCATCTACGATGATACGGCAGACCTGGATCGGGCTCTTATGTGGGCGGATGCATACTATGGGGACAGCAGTTCAGTCATCCTGATGTTGGAGTTCCTTGGTAAACCAGTCCTGATACAAAATATTGACAATGCGGGAAAAGAACCCAATATTGCGGGAAGTGCCGAAGACGTAAGGAAAGTTATGGATACACTTGTAAGTAAAAGCGAAGGGCTTAGCTATGTCATGGTTGAGGCAAAAGAAGAGAGCCAAACGGATCGACTCAGTATAGCGGACTTTCTGGTACATCAGGAGACGATCCTTGAGTACCGTGCAGAACAGATGGCAAAATCTCGGAGGAGATATGCTAATCCCGACGGCACGGCGGGGAAAAAGATACATGACTATACGACTTCGCTTCTCCGGAGATCAAGAGGTGAGTAAACTCAGGGATGGAGGTGACAGAGATGAATGAAAAAAGAATAGAATTATTAGTTAAACTGGCAGAACTGCGGAGAACGATTAGCGGAGTCACCCTGTGTCTGGCTAATGGTTTAAAAGATGAAGAAGCCCGCAGGAATACCGGGGATAGCATCAGGATATTTTCTTCTTTAATGGAGCAGGAAAAACTTATGGATCCCGTTCTGGAAGAACTATGTGAAGCTATGCAGGACATCATACTGGGACTGCAAAGCGATAGTCCGAAAATCTCTGAATCGGAAAAAAAATTTGGAAATCTGGTTGAAAAGAAAATAAGCAGGGAGATAATGTCGGAGATTGTGAATGAACCGTATATAGAAAGGGAGCCGGCAGATCTTTTATTCCAGTATTTTGACATCATCTCCATGGACATATCAGAAAACGTGACACTGATATTTGAGGTGTGTCATAAAACTGCACATTCCAGGCCCATGCAATCATTTCAGTATACCATGCAGCTTATGGAGAAATACCCGGCGTTGTTGTCAGATGCAAAATATGTACATGCCGGTTACATATACGAAAAACGGGCACAGCATACATTTGAGCAATGTCCTGTGTGTGGCGGGAAAGGAACACCGTACTTCAGAGCTTTTGCGTATCAGATGAAAAACTTCTCCAATCCGCACCTTCCGGTAAAGCTCTGGATGCGATGCGGCACCTGCAGCACGATGTACACGTGGAAGTTTGCAGAAGATTTCCTTGCACTGTCAGACCAGCAGAAAATCGTGTTTCCACAGCCGGAGAAGTACCTTATTACGCGTTCAGGAACTACAGGAACCATACTTGCCATCTGGGCTGACATCATGAATCATATAAGAAGACACTATACAAAGGGGGACCATCTGCTTGAAGTCGGGATCGGAGCAGGTGACTTTCTCGCTGTAGCACTGGAAATGGGATATCATGTTCAGGGAATAGAGATCGTCCCCGAGAACGCGCAGCGGGTAGCTGATATGCTGAAGATCCCTATATGGAACGGGGACTTTCTTAAATATGATATCCCGGAAAAATACTCTGTGATCATTATGGGTGATGTCATAGAGCATGTCACAAATCCCCGTGCGGCGCTCAAAAAGGCCCTCTCGATTCTGGAAGACGACGGCGTACTCTGGCTTTCTACGCCAAATTATGAGAGCTCTTTTTCAAAACTGCATAAATTTACAGATCCAATGTGGATGACTTCAAACCACATCACATATTTTTCCTATCAGGGATTTAAGAATCTGGCAAAGGAATGCGGATTTACTATTGAAGAGTACAGTGTCAGCAGGCGGTATAACGGCTCTATGGAGCTGATAATGAGAAAAGCGAGGAGAGAATGAAACTAAAGAACTGTAATGCGGAACAATTCATCACAAATCTAAACGGAAGAAAAGTCGTGTGCTTCGGCGCCGGACATAAAATGGCGAATATAGAACGAACAGCGAACAG
>CALWAR010000019.1 GCA_944375765.1 uncultured Mediterraneibacter sp.
TGTATAGATGGTTTTTCGTCAATTCCATTATACCAAACGGGACAGGTTTATGCCTTTTTTATTGGCTGAAATATTGAATTTTCAAGGTTCAACACACCGTATTGGTGTGGGAAGTTTTAGTTAATAACTGAAAGCTGGGTTCCATAGGACGTAGTCGAAATACCTGATACCGGTTTTTCTACAGACCATGTGACTCCGCCATCTATGCTTGTCCGTTCCGCAATATATCCTCCGCTTGTCCTTACAAACGCCTTTAAACTCCCATCCGGCATTTCTACAATCTGAGCTTCTGCCGTAGAACCCGTACTTGAATCATCAGCCGCTGAGTACGCCCATGTGCCGCCGCCATCATCACTGTAGATAACGCCAAATCCTGCCAATGTGACACTATAAACCGGTACGATCAGGCGGCCTTTATATTTACCATTCTCAATCTGGATTCCTGCGCCCGGCCCGGTAATGAGCAGCTTCTCAGAATCACTTTTCAATGTGTTTAAAAGCTGCAGAGAAGACCACGTTTCTCCTTCATCATCGCTGTAGACCATTCCCAAATAGCAGGTTGGATAAACTTTAAAATAAGAATCCCTGTAGAAGACATTCATTGCAACGTCAACATCCGTCTGAATTTCATTCAATGCCGAACCGTTTATCTCTACGCTATACTGCTTTACCGTTAATGGTACTCCATTATGAAGCACTTCAAAATCTTCATTGATTGTATATTCTGTAGGCGTATCAGTTATATCATCATAGATAATACCATTTTCTCTCACAGAATAGTTGTATGCAGAGCTTGAATCTTCATGCCAGCGCAACTTCAGATATTGTTTACCATCAATCGTCTTGTATCCGTTACCGACAGATGCATTGGAAGATCCAATCCCGGCCGGCATCACATCCGCGAACATATACAGGCGTTCAGATTCTGAATCCTGTACCAGAACCGAGTCAATAAACGAAGCGCTTCCCTGAATTTGCAGATCTCTCAGCCCTGTTTCAGTCGGCCAGTCAACCCGCTGTGCTTCATAATCGTCAAAGCATAATGGAAGCACCGGATCAGACCATGTTTCACCATTATCTGTGCTGCGTGAAAAAGCGATATCGATATTGCTTTTTGAATCATGAGTACCTCCATATCGTGCATCAGCCGATGCAACGATCGTTCCGCTTTTTAAAGTAAGTAGTGCAGGGATACGGAAATAATTTGAAATTGTACTATCTGAATCATTAAAAATCAATCTTCCGTATCTTGTATCCGAAGTCGCGCTTATAAGTTCATCATCTGAAAGTACCTCGTTTGTAATCTGTACCGTCTCGATATTACCGGCAAACGGATATGCAACTGAACCGCTCCGGACTGTTCCGCCTAAACTGACCGTATCCACTCCATATATGTCGCTGATAAACTTATAATCATCTACGCTAAGCGTCGTGATCAGCTGTCCGTTGGCAAATAATTTATAAGTTCTTTCTGCCGAGTCCGCTTTAAAAGCGATAGTGTTCACGGCCGGTTCTCCCAAATATGTATTCCGTACAGAGGACGCCCTGCTGTCTGTATATTTAAATTCTGAGTCTGTATTGCGCAGCTCAAAACCAAGCGTCCCGGTCGGTGTAATATAAATATGGAAATGCCGGTCCTGATTTCCATTTGTGCTGTTAGACACACTAAATAGCGACTGATACGCCCCAGTGCCTGTAGATTGATAAGTAATAACTATTGTCCCCTGATCAAGCCCTAATACAGTGCTGCCAGCAGGGTCTGATGTCAGATCATATACGCTCCCAGATGTGACCGGAATATCCTGCCTTTGTATTAAAGCAGCCGCCGGTATTTCGCCTGACCCGGCGGCGAATACCGGAATAGCTGTGCCCGTCAGGATAGCTGCCATGACCATCACAGATAAAATTCTTCTTATAATTCTCCTCATCCTATGTGCTCACCTCTTTCAAAATATAATGTGTCTCCAGGTTACGCAGCTCCATTCATAATCCCTGTTATTTACTGCCAGTAATCTCCGATATGTCAACTTTACGATTTTCAAAAAGCGAGAGCGTTGCCGCATCTGCCGTTGCGATCGCTGAACGCGCCGCCTCGCCGTTCATCAGTGGTTTAAACTCATCGGAAATCGGATCTCCATGCAGTACGCTGTTGAAAAATCTCATTTCCTCTTTCATGATGCTGTGCAGCCACATGGGCGGTTTCTTCCCCGGATGACCATACTGGATCGCTCCATCCATCTCTGTGCTGTGATAAATACGCGTTCTGTCCTCGTCTATCTCCTTATTGGCATGTACACAATAATGTTCTTCCGTTCCGTCGGCTAACTTTACAGTCATACCTACATTACACATATCAATACGGATCACACCTTTTGTGCCTTCTATTAATACATAGTGTTCCGGCCAATGAAAAGCAGAGCCATATTCGCAGATTCCATAAGTGTTATTGCCGAACTCCAGGCTGAGGAACAGCATATCATCCTCATCGCCAAATTCTTCTCCGCGATGCGCAACATTTCCGCCGGTCATAGTCACCCTTGTTGCAGGTCCCATGATAAACTGAATACAATCCAGCTCATGGATGTGATGGTATAAATGTCCTCCTGACTTTTCCCGGATCTTTTTCCAGCTGATGGTCGGCTGCGGTTCTTCCCAGCCGTTTCTCGCCGAGTGCGCATACAGCACCTTTCCGATTTTCCCTTCAGCTATAAATTTCTTGGCTCTTCGCACTCCCTCAAAGAAGTTCATGACATGCCCTGCCATAAAGACAACTCCATTTTCTTTGCATGTTGTCACCATCTCATCGCAATCCGCATAAGAAAGGGCGATCGGCTTTTCGCAAAACACATTTTTTTTATGACGGGCCGCAGTTAAAACAGGTTCCTTATGTAAATAATTCGGCGACGCTACAATTAATGCGTCGACATCTTCTCTCGCGCATAACGTATCAAGGTCCGTTTCTACACTGCATCCCAGTTCCTGAGCTATTTTTTCTGCGTTATCAGGATCATAAACCGCAACAATTTTTGCATCTTCCTGTTGTGACATGATCCTTCCAAGTTCCGCTCCAAAATATCCTGTTCCGACAATTGCATAGCCAATTATTTTTCCCATAAAAATATCTCCTCTTTACTCTTTACTTTTATTTCACTGCTCCCTCAGACAATCCTCCTGACAGTTTGTTCTGGATCAGACAGAAGAAAACGATCGAGGGAATAACCACAATTGCACATGCTGCCATTAGCGCTCCCCAATCCATTATGTCCGCAGCCTGTAATGTTTTAACCGCAACTGAGATAGTGGTTTTATCAGAGCTGCTCATCAATATCATAGAATATAGATACTCATTCCATGCATTTATAAATACGTAAATAGCTGTAGAAACTATTCCCGGCGACACCAGCGGCAGGACAATCCGGACAAAGACCTGTATTTTATTTGCTCCGTCTATCCTTCCGGCTTCTTCTATCCCTATGGGGACAGTTTTAAAAAAGCCGACCAGCATCCAGACAGCGTAAGGAACGCTGAAAGAAAGATATACCAGCACAAGACCAATACGGGTGTTTGTCAGATTGATCATACGCATAACCATTGCATAAGGAATGACAAGCATAATGGACGGAAACATATAAGTTGTAACGAGAACCTTGGTCATCATATCCCCCAGTTTCGGGAAAAAACGCACGATGCCATATGCCGCCAAAGAAGAGATTATAATGGCGATCAGTGTTGTGCTTACCGCGATGATCAGACTGTTTCTGATATTGATCGTAAATTTCAGCCCAAATAGAACGGTGTTAAAATTCTCCAGCGTCCATTCGGTTGGCAGGAATCTGGTTGGATTATTTAACATATCGCTGCTGTTTTTAAATGCAGTGATCAGTAGCCACGCCAGAGGAAAGACCGCGCAGATTGATAAAATTATCAAATAGAAATGAGAGATAACATTTCCAAATTTTATTTTCTTCATCTATTTTCCCTCCTTCTCCCAGCGGGCAATGACAATAAAATACAGAACACTTATTATGACCAGGAATAAGAGCAGAAGAATCGAAGCTGCCGAAGCGCGCCCTACCATCCTGCTTGTCCACCCCAGTTCATATATGTAAACAGGCATTGTTCTGCTGACTCCGGACGGACCGCCCGCCGTCGTCATAAAGATAATGTCGAAGTTATTAAATACCCAAATCGTACGCAATACAACTAACAGGCCGACAACGACTTTGATATGAGGTATCGTGATATATGCAAACGACTGTAATGCATTGGCTCCGTCAATTTTGGCAGCTTCATACTGATCCTGCGGCACTGTCTGTAATGATGCATATACATTAACCATGATCATCGGCGCGCCAAACCATATATTGATACAGATCAATGTTGGCAGCACCAGGTTCGGATCACTTAAAAACTGCACCATATTGTCCGTCAGCCCCAACTGTACCAGAAGCGCCGGTATAAATCCCTGTATCCCGTTGAGCATCCAGTCCCAGACTAATGCAATAGCAATTGACGGAAATGCCCATGGGATGATCATACATATACGGTATATTGTACGCGGAACAGCCATTTTAATTTTGTTTAATGCCAACGCCCCTGTAAAGCCAACTAAAATCTGACCGATCAGGCTGAAAAACGTCCATTTAAGCGTCGTAGTAAACGCTCTGATAAAGTCAGGATCTGACAGGATATTAATATAGTTTTCCAGTCCGATGAAATCTGCGCTCTGACTGATCAGAGTCTTATCAGTAAAACTATAATAAGAAGTGGAAAACAGTGGATATATCAACAGGCATAATACTACCAGCATAGCCGGCATAACAAAAAGCCAACGTACCCTGTCTTTTTTCCCCGTCTCAGGGCGAAACGATGATTTCGTAACAGATTTGCTCAACTCCGTATCCTCCCTTGTTATATTAACAGGCTCTCAAAACCTGCTCTTTCCTCCGCTTATGGAGTCACGGCTTTACAACCCGCCGCATATTTCAGATTCTCTGTATTGTTGCAGGAATTTTAAAGGCGGCAGATTCAGGGTTCTGAGAGCCTGTATCTCGTTTTTCTGTATCTTTTCCGGCTATTTTTTTAGTTTATCATCGTCTCAAATATCTCATTGAGTTCATCTTCCGCATTCTGTGCCGCGGTCTCCACATCTGTTCCATTCGTGATGATATCCTGGAACATCTCCTCTATCACTCCCTGAGAGGTCAGATAACTTGCCTGCACGCTCGCCCCGTGTTCAAACCCGATCGCATGTCCGTTTTCAACAGCCGTCTGGATCACATCAAGTTCCTCGCCAAACTGCTGGATCGTCTCGTTGTTCAGATAATCTTCATTTTCAGCAATATCGCTTAAGGACGGCAACATACCTACCGGTACTGAGTGAATAAAATCAATATAATTCTCATCTTCATAGAGGAACTCAATGAAAGCCTCGCAAATTTCCGGATGTTCCGAATTTTCCCATACGACCAGCGGAATATGGGATACCTCAGCGCTGTATATCGGATCATCCGCATTGACACGCGGAAGCGCAGCACAGCTTATATCGTCTGCTATTTCCGGCGTGTTGCTTTCCACACCGCTGATCATAAATCCCGAATTAAAATCAAAAGCCGTTGTTCCCTGATAGAATAATGTCGCATGATCATTCACAGTATAATTGATCGTCTCTTCAGGCGAACAGTTCTCATATACATCAAGCCAGAAATTAATACCGTCGATCGCTTCCTGACTCGTTATGTTGGCTGTCAGATCGTCATTGAGAAGGCTTCCTCCTGCACCGACCACATAGAAGTTCAGATATCTCGCGCTTAGCAGATCATTAGGGCTGCATGAAAATGCTGCGCCATATGTTCCATTCTCTGTAAGTGCAACAGCCGCATCATAAAACTCATCCCACGTCTGCGGCACTTCGAGTCCCGCATTTTCCAGAAGATCCGTACGGTACCACATCACCTGCGCATGCGAATAGTATGGTACGCCATATGTAGCGTCATCTGCCGTCATATCTGCCAATGCGTTTTGAGAGAACCTGTCACGTCCGATATTATCTATCATATCGTCTACCGGTCTGATGACGCCTGCATTTTCCATTTCAATCACTTCGCCGGTTCCCTGCGCCGTACTCATATCCGGCAAGTCGCCGGTTGTAATACCTGCATTCCACCTGGTGTTAAAATCCCCCCAGGAGAAAGTCTCAATGCTGATTGTCACACCTGGATTTGCCTCCATAAATTTATCCGCTGCTTCCTGAATCGCGTCCATACGCGCGCCCTGTGTAAAGGAATGCCAGAATGTGATATCGCCTTCCAGCTCGCCTCCTGCGGCTTCTGACGATCCGTCGGACGATGAAGAAGGTGCTCCGCCGCATCCGGCCAACAGGGAAATCACTATGGTACTGGCTAAGAGAGTTTGTAATAATTTTTGTTTTTTCATAACTGTGCCTCCTGTTTTCATTACAAAGAAATAATATCGTCCCAACTATCAGGCAGTATATGATTTCTTCCTCCGGGCCCAGTTATTTTCAGAAAGAAACGGTATCTGGCAATAATATGTTGGAGATTCTTCCTTTGCATGATCAAAAAATATATACGTTGTATAAGTATTTTATAAAATCTCTCTAAACACTGCCAGTATAAGAAACAGCCAAAAATATAAAAATACGCTCAATTTACATCTGTTTTATTATAAATCGATGCTGATTTTAATTAACTGCTGACATATTTGCATATCGCAGCAGATCATATCAGCCTTTTTACCACCCCTGAAAGAAAAAGAGGCACGCTCCCAGTCCTTTTCCTACGGCCAGGCTCACGACCAAGACCGTCATATATCTGACGATCCTGGCCCGCCTCATAAAGACCGGGAATACGTTTAGTATCTCTGCAAGCGCCATCGCCCAGCATCCGGTGAATATCCCGGCAAATATCCCGAATATGCCAAGCCCCGCGTTTCCTGCCGGTACTCCGATGCCGAACACATATATGAGATTTCCCAGGATGCCGCCCAAAGCCGTACAGTCTTCATAAAAAAGTATCTTTTCCCCTGTGTGAGTCCTGTCGGCAAAATCTGCGATCACTCCAAGCTCCACTATGAACGCAAAGAGACCGCCCGCCACAGCGACTCCCGCGCTAAGTCCGACGATCCCCAGAAATATCTGCTGCACCCACTCCGCCCACATCGATCTCCTCTCCTTTCCTGTCCGAATTTTCGATGAGTGTCGTCTGAATGTCATTTTCATACAGCCTCATCTGGATCTCCATAGGAGTCGGGTCTACGGTAAACCGTTTCTTTCCGAAATGATTAAAGAAGATCAGTATCCCTGCAGTAACGCCGACAGAATATGTGACCTCCAGAACGGTAATACTGTTCGTACTCTCCCCGGTAACGAACTCATATATCTGTCCAAAGAGTTTCGTCACATCCACGTCGTTGTTGAACGCCATGATCGAGAATGCCGCCCCGAAGAACGTAACTGCCGCCACGAATGCCGTTTTCGCAATATGCCATGCAAGCGCAGGCGTTTTCTGATCCTCATATGTCACTATGATGTCCTGCTCTCCCATGTTCTGGACGTCGAGAGACGGACATACCTCATGAATGCGTCCGATGATCTTCAATATAGACACCACGCATCTTTGCCGTCCTGATTTTTTAAATTTCAGCAGCTTCAAAGATCTGATCTTCGCCAGGACAGCTCTGTCTGTACACTCCATGCTCAGCAGGTCTCCGAGCGTCACATCCGGTTTTGTGACCTCTACGTCGCGGCTGCCTTTGATATAGAGTGTTCCTTTTTCAGACGCCATGACCAAACTCCCCGTCTTCCCGGGGCTTCGTCCCGTCTGAAGTATTCTCACAGGCAGAGCGCGTCCCGGTCTCCTGCTCCCCATTTTCAATCAGAAATCCTTCTTCTGCCTGTCCCCGGGAAGTGCTGAGTTCATAGATGATCCCGATCATCACTGCCGCCAGCACGACAACGAGCAGGCAGATCCATATCTTCTTTCTGCCGTCTTCCATCTTTTTCACCTGTCCTTTCACATCTTCTCATATGTTAGTATCTGACATTATCCCGGGATTATACATGCTGAGACGGGATTCATGATCCTCTTCGTCTTAAATCCGCCATGATCCGCTTTTCCATCCTTGACACCTGGACCTGCGAGATCCCCATCATCCTGCCCACTTCCGACTGTGTCTTATCCGCGAAATATCTCAGATAGATCAGACGTCTTTCTTCCGTATTCAATGATTCCAGCAGTTGTTTCAATACGATGCGGTCAAGGATCTTCTCCTCCCGTCTCTCTTTTTCCTCGATTTTGTCAAGGAGACGTATCTCGCTGCCTTCTTTCTGGTGGATCGGGCGGTAGATGGAATCTACCTCCGTACCGGCTTCCATCGCCTGTACCAGCTCTTCTTTCTCCACTCCGAGTTCCTCGGAAAGTTCTTCCACAGTAGGCTCTCTTCCAAGTTCCCCTGTGAGGCGCTCTCCCACCTGCAGACTCTTATAGGAAAGTTCTTTCAGTGTCCTGCTGACTTTTATCATGCCGTCGTCCCGCAGGAACCGCCTGATCTCACCGGAGATCATAGGAATGGCATAGGTCGAGAACTTCACGTCATAGGAGAGGTCGAACTTATCTATCGCTTTCAAAAGACCTATGCTTCCGATCTGGAACAGATCTTCTTTCTCTGCTCCCCGACCGTGAAAACGCTTCACGACACACCATATAAGTCCTACGTTTTCCTCTACGAGCTGTTCTCTGGCTTCTTTATCTCCGTCGTGTGATTTCCTTATCAAAGCGATCGTGTGGTCCATAGCTCCCTTCCTTTTCCGACGGTCTTTGTCATCTTCACACAGGTGCCTTTCCCCGGTTCAGATTCTACCTCTACGCTGTCCATAAATGCTTCCATAAAAGCGAAGCCCATGCCCGAGCGATCCTGCTCGGGCTTCGTTGTGAACATAGGCTGCATCGCCTCCTGAACGTTTTCTATCCCCCGCCCCTTATCGCTTACTTCTACCGTAAATACATTCTCCGAGATCCTGCAGCGGATACTTACCTTATGTATCTCGTCTTCGTATCCGTGGATGATGGCGTTGGTCACGGCTTCGGAGACGGCAGTCTTGACGTCTGCCACCTCTTCTACCGTGGGGTTGAGCTGCGTCATAAACGACGCCACGGCGACCCTTGCAAATCCTTCGTTTTCCGAACGGCTCTCGAATCTGATCTCCATTTCATTCGTATGTTTCATACCACTTCCTCCTCATATATCTGCATTATTTTTGTCACTCCGGACAGCGTCAGTATTTTTCTGATTCTGTCATTTGTGTGGACCGCCCACACCTCGCCGCCGATCAGGCTGATCGTCTTATATCTCCCCATGATCACCCCTATCCCGGAACTGTCCATAAAATCTGTTTTTTCAAAGTCGAATATAACGTATCTGATATGATTCCTGTCTATCACTGCATCCGCCTCTTTCCTTATTTCCTCCGCATTGTGGTGGTCAACCTCGCGGGGCAGATAGATCGTCAGACAGTTCTCCTGCACCTGATATTTCATGCTACTCCTCCTCGTTTACACAATGTCAAAAAAGGATATGCGATCCCGCATATCCTTTTCTTACGTATCTGTCCCCATCTCTTATCTCTTTTATATCTGTTCTGTACCTGGTCTCTTTACTCCTGGCTGCCCTGATCTTCGCTGTTCTGGCCCTGAGCGTTCTGATCTTCGCTGTTCTGGCTTGCGCTGTTCTGGTCTCCACTGTTCTGATCTCCACTGTCCTGTCCCTGAGCGTCGGTCTGGTCGTCGTTACCCTGACCGTTCGCCTGGGTATCTTCTCCGTCTGCGGAAGCCTGCAGCGTATCGATATTTGTCTGTGCCTCCTGAGCATACTCTGAATCCGGGTAATCGTCAACGACCCTCTGAAAAAATCTGACGGCACGTTCATTGTCTCCGTTCCCCATGTATGCCCGGGCCAGGTTGAAGATCGCCTGTCCGTTATTATAGCCTGCATTCATACGGACTACTTTATAAAATGAATCTATAGCCGTCTCGTAATTAGCCACATTGAGGGCCTCCGTACCCGTTGAGAATTCCGTATCGCACGCGCTCGGATAGATCTGCTCCGTCAGTTCATCATATCGGGCCTTTCCGCTCTCCCCAAGCGCATCGCGATCGATGCCAAGCAGAGTATCCGCCATCGTCGAATAGCCGTATTCCCCCGAGCTGTACTGCGAAACTGCCGTCATAAGGTTCTCGTAGCTCTCAAGTGTGGTCTGGGCAAGGGCAGCGTCCGCCTCAACCTCTTCTCCGGAAGCCCTGTAGTTATCGAGCGTCCGCGTCTGTGCGCTGACCTGAGCCTCCAGCGACTTGACCTGATCGCTGTACTCCCGCATCTGGTCGTTCATCCTGTCATTCTGAGACTGATTCACGGCGGGAGCCACAAGGAACCATATGATCGCAGCTCCGATCGCCGCCCCGATAAAGATATTGGCCACAGCCAAGTGGCTCGCCATCTCCTTTATGCGGGAATGCTTCGGCTGTATGATCGTCTCATTTCCCAGGCTGTATTCCACGGCATCCTCTTTCTTCTTCGCCGTCCGCCGTCTTTTCTTTCCTCTCTGATGAGTGAGTTCATGCATATATTTCAGAGTGATTTCGTTGCCGGTGTCCAGTTTTCTGGCCTGACGTATCATCTGGCGGGCACGGGTATACTGCCCTGTATGCAGGTAGAGGAGCGCCAGGAGCTGATGTGCTTTCAAAAACGACGGATGTGACGTCACCACCTGTTTGAGCTGAATGACGGCAAGATCCTCTCCATGCTGCTGACAGTATGCCAGACACTGATTATACTTCTTGATGGCGAGGTTGATCGTCTCGAGTTCTTTTGCCGATGCCTGTACCGTATTGATGTAATGATCCGCAATGTTATCACGGCGCCGCAGATTCTTGCTGATGATCCACTCCACCAGAGCCTCCGGCACTTCGCCTATTCCATAATAGACAAGCCCCAGGAGATTCCTGGCCGCGATATTCTCTCTGTTGAACTGCAGACTGCGCCTCAGAGAGACGATCGCGCCGGACATGTCACGGATCTGAGCCTTGCGCAGTCCGTCATTATACCAGTAGTTGGACTGGTATACGATCTTTTTCGTGTAATCCATCTATCTCCACCATTAACTTTCTATACTTTCCATACCGATGGCCGTTTTACGCCTTATTTTTTCTGATCCATCACCTGTTTCAACAGATCTGTCATATCGGAAAGATCCTCCTGATATACAGCGTCCTCGATATCTTCCACCTCAAGGCTCGGCTTGAATTTTTTTAATTCTTCTTCATAGTCCAGCATCTGTTCTGCCCTCCTGAATCAATCCTTTGATCCTGCCTGTCAGGTAGAGAGAACCAACGCAGTATATCCTGCGCCCGTCCCTGTGCTCAAACGCATATGCAAGCGCTTTCGCCGCTGACTCCGCAGCTATGACAGGCTGGTCCGTATATTTCCTGAAAATATCTCCAAGCAGCTCCGCCTCCGCTCCTCTGTCCCCATCAATCTGTGTCACGATATACATATCAGCGGGAAGCCCTCTGCAAAGTTGAGCCGCCATTTTCTCATATTCCTTATCTCTTGCCGCGGAAAATAGTATAATATTTCCTTTCGCGTATTCCGGGATGCTCTTAACGAAGCCTTCGATGGCGCTGATGTTGTGAGCGCCGTCTACATACACTCCAGGCAGCACTTCTTCCATCCTGCCCGCCCATTTCAGATCTGCAAGAGCTTCGCGCCATCTCTGAGGACGCCCTTTCTCCGCAAACAGATAACGCATCACTTCCAGTGCGAGCATAGCATTGTCCGGCTGATACACGCCGGTATTGTTCAGTTTCCACGTGGTATTTCCATAATAATCACTGGAACAGGAAAATGCAATATGTTTGTCTTTTATTCCAAGAATTTCGTACGCGTCTTTCCCGATTTTTTTACAGAAACTCTTGTTTTTCCCGGCCGTTTGCTCGATCACTCTGTCGCTTTCCTGTGAGGATGGGGTATAGAATACGGGCACGCCCGGACGGATGATGCCTGCTTTCTCCGACGCTATCTGAGCGAGCGTATCTCCCAGATACTGCGTATGATCGTACCCTATGGAAGTGATGGCGCAGACGAGAGGCGGTTCCACCGCGCTCGTAGCGTCCAGTCTGCCGCCCAGCCCCGTCTCCAGAACCGCATATTCCACGCCTGCTCTGTGAAAAGCATACAACGCCATACCAAGCAGAAATTCAAAGAACGTCGGGTGAGACATGCCGTCTTTCTCCATCTCCCGCGCTGCCAGGAAAGCTGCGTCAAAAGCCTCGCAGAACGCTTCATCTCCTGCCGCCTCACCGTCAATGACGATACGCTCGTTGATCTTAACAAGATGGGGAGAAGTAAAAAGCCCCGTCCGTCTGTCCTCCGAACGGAGCATCGCGTCAAGATACGCGCACACAGACCCTTTCCCGTTTGTTCCCGCCACATGGATCACTTTCAGGCTGTTCTGGGGATCTCCCAGATGTTTCAGAAAGATCTTTGTGTGCGCCGCATCATTTTTTTTCGTAAATCTGGGGATATCCAGTATATATCCTACTGCCTCGTTGTATCTCATTCTTCCTGTTCTTCTTCCTGGCTGACAAACGCCTGACGCCCGTTTTCCGGCGCGGCCGGATCCGCAGGAACTTCCGTCAGCGTACCGTCATCGTTGTACTCATAAGTCTTCGACTCTCTGAATATCGTATTGCTGGAACCCACCTGAGCCACCATGACAATATCCCCGGCTCCGATCTCAGACTCTTTGAGGTCCAGTCTTGTGTTGTTCAGAAACGTCGTCGACTGTTTCTCACCGTTTATATAGACTTTGCTCTGTTTCGTAAAGTTGTCCCCGTAGATCGAATAGGTCGTGCCGTCCGCCTGAACCACGAGCTGGGAGATCTCTGCGTCCTTGACGCCCATGACCATATGTCCCTCCGTGATCGGCGCGCCGCTCTCTTCATAGACATACTGATCGCCGTACATGATGTCATACTGCAGAAGCTCCAGATCAGCCAGATAGTCTTTTGTCTGACGGCGCTCCTGATGGTAGTTGAACACTGTCCCGGAGTGGATGCCGAGACGGTCGAACACCTCGGCCATGATCTGGTACGCCGCAAGGTTATCGTCTTTTTTCTCCAGGCCGATGTTATCCCAGATGACATAGTTTGTATTGTACAGGTAACGGCTCTTTAAGTCCCTTGCCTCAAGATCCATGGTCGGAAGATGATCCCCGTAGAATACGACGACTGCAGGTTCATTTCTGGACTCGATCTGTTCGATCAGTTCTCCTGCGAACTTATCCATCTCATGGACAAGGTTGACATAGTATTCCCATGCATTTCTCTCCCCCTCATCCTCAACGCCGCTGACAACGATCTCAGGATCTTCAAGCACTTTCTCTGTCGGATAGTCGCCATGTCCCTCCACACTCACCGTGAACACGAAATCCTGGCCCCCGGTTGTATCCATCGATTCCATAATATTCGGGACAAGGATATCATCTGTCGCCCATCCTTTCGGCGTAGTCTGCAGGATGTTCATGAACTCTTTGCTTGTATAATGGTCAAATCCCATGTTATTGAACACCTCAGCCCGGCTGTAGAAATTCCCCCCGTTATTGTGGAGGGCCTCTGCGCCGTACCCCAGTTCTTTCAGTGCGCTCGCCGCACTTTCCAGAGGATTATATTTCGCATAAGTCTTGTAGGGATATTCTCCGGGGCCGAAAAAACGCATGCTCATGCCCGTGAGGACTTCAAACTCTGTGTTGGCAGTGCCCGCTCCCACAGACGGCACTTTAAAATATCCCGTGGAATATTCGTCGAAAAGTTTCCTGAGATTGGGGATCGGGTCTTCTGAAAACCGCAGCCATTCCACCTCTGTCGGATCGAAGAAAGACTCAAGCTGCACGAATACAATGTTAGGCATCTCCTCTTGCGAGAGCTCTGACTCGCATTTTGTGAGAGCGCCGTCGCTTCCGATCTCCTCCATCGTCTTTTCACTGTATCCGGCCGGCTCGTTGATCCCTGTGTTGAACAGGCTGGCGGAAAAGCAGTACGGAAAGCCATAGTCTTCATAAGCAAAAGCGATATTTCCAAAATAGTTGGATATCACGCGCTTATCGATCGCCACATCGGTAAGCCACATGCCAAGAGCGAACGAGCCGCCAACGCCGCACAGAGCGATGAATCTGTGCATCTTTCCTGTAAACTGACCGCCTCTCCTCCACATAGAGACTACCCAGAACCCAACGGCCACTACTCCGATGATAATCATGATAAGCTCGAAAGCATTAAAATAATTCCCTGTCAGCTCAAGAGCGTCGGAAAGTACTTTCAGGTCCTGCGCATTAAACGGCGTCACCCTCTTAGTGAGAAGATATCCGTTGCACGTTCCGAGGAATATCCAGAATATGCTGATCAGGATACGCGCGAACATCCTCCGCCGCACAAGATACACGATGGAAAAAGTCACAAATATCATAAACGCATTGTACAAAAACACAAGCGGAGTCCCTGTCATATACTTCCACGCTTCAAAGAACGACAGGCGGGAGATCGTCTCGATGAGAAAGTTGATCACACACGCCAGAAAAAAGTGGAGCGGCAGGGAGAGCCTGTTCATCCACTTGTAGACGGGCTGCATCTTTTTCGCAAACCTGCTGTTGCGCCGTTCTTCCAGTATGCGCTGCCTGCGCTCTTTCTTCTCTCTGAAATGCCGCCTGATATCATCTTTTTTCAGATTTTTTATTTTAGTAAAAAAGCCTTTGATATCGGGTTTCCTGATATGAATGCGTTTCATGTATGATCCTACACATCCTTTCTTCTCCAAGAGGAGATGACTGCAGGACTATTTTCCAAGCCCTGCCATTCTCTCTTTCACCTGTTCGAGCATCCGGGTGTACTTTTCCAGTTTGTCTCTCTCTGCCTGAACCTTGTCCGCCGGAGCTTTGCTCACGAACTTGTCATTGGAGAGCATGCTTTCCGCCCTCCTGATCTCTTTATTGAGCCTTGTTTCTTCTTTCGCCAGTCTTTCTTTTTCCTGCTCAAGATCCACAAGATCTTCCAGAGGCAGATAGACCGATGCATCCGGCACGACGACAGATACTGCAGTGTCCGCAATACCTTCTTTGTCTCCCTGTATCAGGATCTCGCCGGCCATCATGAGCGGTTTTACAGATTCGCGTACTGTCCCGATGCCGCTGACCAGCTCGTTCTGCCCACATACGATATACACTTTCGTCTTCCTGCTGTTCGGCACATCCATCTCTGACCGGATATTGCGGATGCCCTTTGTAATGGCTTTCACATGTTCCATTACATTCTCGTCCGCCGGGAAGTTCCAGTTTTCTTTGTACTTCGGCCACTCTGACATCATCAGGGACTCTTCTTCAGGCACAAGTGCACTGTAGATTTCCTCTGTGATGAACGGCATGAACGGATGGAGGAGCTTTAGAGCCTGCCCGAGGACCGTCTTGAGCACCCACAGAACACAGTCTGCAGCTTTCGGGTCTTCATCGGCGTGATAGATGCGGTATTTTGCAAGCTCCACGTACCAGTCGCAGAACTCATCCCAGATGAAGTCGTATACTTTCTGTACCGCGATACCCAGTTCATACTTATCCATATTTTCCGTCACGTCTCTGGCCAGCGTGTTCACCGCAGAGAGGATCCAGCGGTCAGCAGGCGTAAGGAGCGCGTCGTCCGGCTGCTCAACGACGTTCTCTTTCATATTCATGAGAATGAAGCGGGATGCGTTCCATACCTTGTTTGCAAAATTCCTGCTTGCCTCCACTCTCTCATTATAGAAGCGCATGTCATTGCCCGGTGCGTTTCCGGTAACGAGCGTAAGCCTGAGCGCATCTGCCCCGTATTTGCCGATGATATCCAGGGGATCAATTCCGTTCCCGAGAGACTTGCTCATCTTGCGTCCAAGCGGATCTCTCACCAGTCCGTGGATCAGTACGGTGTGGAACGGCGATTTCCCTGTATGCTCATATCCTGAGAACACCATGCGGATTACCCAGAAGAAGATGATATCATATCCTGTCACAAGTACATCCGTGGGGTAGAAATAGTCCAGATCCTCCGTCTTATCCGGCCATCCAAGCGTAGAGAACGGCCAGAGTGCTGAGGAAAACCATGTATCCAGCGTGTCCTCATCCTGCGTGAAATGTGTGCATCCGCAGTGAGGACACTTCTCAGGCGCATGACGGTCGACGACGAACTCGCCGCACTCGTCGCAGTAATATGCCGGGATCCTGTGTCCCCACCAGATCTGCCGGGAGATACACCAGTCCCTGATGTTCTCAAGCCAGTGCAGATATATCTTGTCAAAACGGTCCGGCACAAACTTAAGCTCGCCGGTCTTTAATGCATTGATGGCAGGTTTCGCCAGTTCATCCATCTTCACGAACCATTGCTGTTTGATGAGAGGCTCTACCGTCGTGCTGCAGCGGTCATGTGTTCCTACAGCATGTGTATGCGGTTCTGTTTTTACAAGATATCCCTGCTCGTCCAGTTCTTTTACGATGGCCGCTCTCGCCTCATAGCGGTCCATGCCTGCATATTTCCCGCCGTTTTCATTGATGGTGGCGTCGTCGTTCATGACGTTGATCTCAGGCAGGTCGTGGCGTTTGCCCACCTCGAAGTCGTTCGGGTCGTGGGCCGGCGTGATCTTCACCGCGCCTGTACCGAACTCTTTGTCTACATAATGATCCGCCACGATCGGGATCTCCCGTCCTACCAGCGGCAGGATCGCGTTCTTTCCCACAATGTCTTTATAGCGCTCATCATCCGGATGTACGGCGATGGCCGTATCTCCCAGCATCGTCTCCGGACGTGTCGTCGCGATCTCAAGAAAACGGTCCGATCCTGCGATCGGATACCTGATATGCCAGAAACTCCCTTCCTGATCCTCATGCTCTACCTCTGCGTCAGACAGAGAAGTGTTACACTTCGGACACCAGTTGATGATCCTGGAACCTTTATAGATATATCCTTTGTTATACAGATTGATGAACACTTCTTCAACTGCCCTGGAGCATCCCTCGTCCATCGTGAAGCGCTCCCTGTCCCAGTCGCAGGAGATCCCCAGCTTCTTGAGCTGATTCTCGATCGTTCCGGCATATTCTTCTTTCCACTGCCATGTTCTCTTAAGGAAGCCCTCGCGGCCCAGTTCTTTCTTGTCGATCCCCTCTTCTTTGAGCTGGTTTGTCACCTTTACCTCTGTGGAGATCGCCGCATGGTCTGTTCCCGGAATCCACAGGGCGTTATATCCCTCCATCCTCTTATAGCGGATGAGGATATCCTGAAGCGTATTGTCAAGGGCATGCCCCATATGGAGCTTACCCGTGATATTCGGAGGCGGCATTACCGTTGTAAACGGTTTTCTGCTGCGGTCCACCTCAGCGTGAAAATATTTATTCTCACACCACTTGTCATACAGTTTTTCTTCGATCGCTTTCGGATCATAAGTCTTTGCTAATTCTTTACTCATTGTGTTCTCCTTTAATCCCTCATCGAATTCTTCCGTCCGCCCCTGTCCCCGCATCATGCACATTCGTCGTGCTTACGCACTCCAGTTTCGCGCTGCGCGCCAGAATACTTATGAAATACGGGGCGGATTGCATCTCCCGGTGTTCACGGAATTTTCACAGTCGCATAAGAAACGCCCTTTACGTAATGTAAAGGGCGAAGATTCCGCGGTACCACCTCATTTCATACATTTCCTTAATTCGGAACCGATCGCCCCTGGTCGGAAATATACCTCTGAAGTCCTGTAACGTGGACCACTCCGGGACAGCTTACCTGCATCCTGCAAGCACGACAGTCGCCTGGCTGGCTTATCGTGCAAATACTCTTCAGCCATCCGGTTCAAAAGCTACCTTCCACTGTCCTTTTCCGAAACCGCCTTTCAGCCCGCGGACGGTTCTCTCTGACGGAAGTAACAGTGTACTCCTCTTCTTCATCACCTTTGTTACAATAGTATTAACTAAAAATTAACTATCAAATACTATAGTCGCACAGGGCAGTTTTGTCAAGATGTTTAAATAATCTTAAGATATGTAATACGCGGGCTGAACGGATCAGTTCATTCCATCATATCCTCAATCATCCCTACGATATCGTATCCATAGTTATCACCCGTCGCCCAGCCGAGCCCTTCCGGGTTCTCCTGCTGCCCGAGCCACTGCACATAAGGCGCGGAGCCTTTCTTAACGTACCCGTACCGGTCATCCACGCATTCCTGGTTCAATGCATCCGATGTAGCGTATGCCTTGAGGTGCTGGATCTGTGCCCGTATCCCCGTCTGCACATCCGGATAGGAATTGCCGGGCACACCGTTTCCCGTGGTACCCAGACCGGCGAAGTTGAACTGTTCGATGGAAGCGTCGCCTCCATACTGCAAAAATCCCGTCTCTTTCATAGTCTGGGCAAACGCAACCTCCGGCCGGACTCCCTCTGCCGTTGCCTCGTCGTAATACATCTGGCAGAATGTCTCGATCGAGTCCGCGCCGCCTTCCGAAAGTTCTTCTGACGGATATTCTCTTCCCGAAGCGTTAAAGTAATCAATCATCTCCTGGACAGTAATATCGCTGCTCCCCATGATCGGATACTGCCCGTCCGCTATTGCCTCCTGCGCCTCTGCATCCTCGGGCTCAGACGGATCCGCTCCGCTGTCATTCGCACTCTCTTCACCGGTCTTCGCACTGTCTTCGCCGGCTGCCGCTGCGGTTTCTGTCTGGCCTTCCCCGGCCGCGCCGGGCGAGAAGAGCCCGGCAGCCCCGGCCAGCCCGAGCGTAAGCACAATGAGGACTGCAAGTCCTGCTTCTATATATCGTTTAAATGTGTTGTTGCTCCACTTCATTAATCCATTCACTCCTGTGCCGCGACTTGTCTATATCATATCTGCGGCAAAATATCCGTCGTCGGATCCGGTCTTACTTACGGATCTCTTTCCACATTATATTATATATGATCCTGTCAATATGCATGGTCTGTCCGGCATTGTGCGCTTAACTTTCAGTTAACAGACACGACTTTAATTAAAAACCAGAAATCAAAATTCCAGGCTGCGCGGATTTAAAAGAAAAGATTTCATCCCCATAATGACAAATCCCTCTTCGTTTCTCCATGGTTTTGCTGTGCCGCCTGTAATCACGATCTTTTTAAAAGAATCCGGGATACTGCGCAGAGAACGAAATTCCTGATTCTGCTTTTCCTCTGAGGACATATCATAGGCAACCTGAATATAGTACCTCTGATTTCCCTGATTCACTACAAAATCGACTTCCAACTGCTTATGTTCTCTTTTCCCGTCTCGCGCACGCATATAGACATCGACAGTCCCCACATCCACGTTATACCCGCGGATGCGTAATTCGTTATAAACAATATTCTCCATAATATGGGTTGGCTCCTGCTGCCTGAAATTTAATCTTGCATTTCTGAGGCCCAGGTCCGTAAAGTAGTATTTCAGATTCGCCCCGATATATTTTCTTCCTTTAATATCATACCTGTTTGCCTTTGAGATCAGAAACGCTTCTTCCAGATAATCAATATGTCTGGAGATCGTTTTGTTTGTGTATCTTGTCTGGCGCTCGCTTGCATAGGTATTAGAAATCTTCGTCGGATTGGTCAGAGCCCCGATCGACGAGGCAAGAATATCAACCAGTGTCCCCAGTTCATCTATACTTTGAATACTGTTTCTTTCAACCACATCCTTCAAATATACATTTGTAAAAATGTTTTTTAAATATTCTGATTTCTGCCGCTCCGTCTGAAACAGGACAGTCTGGGGCAGGCCTCCGTAAATCATATAGTCATTCCATGCATCCTCATATTCTCCATTATAAACGGAATAGAACTCTTCAAATGACAGAGGATATACTCTGACTTCATCTCCTCTGCCACGAAACTCTGTTACAATATCACTGGACAGGAACCGGGAATTGCTCCCGGTCACATATATGTCTATATGATTCATACGGAGCAGGCTGTTCAACACTTCTTCAAACCGGGGCATAAACTGCACTTCATCCAGAAGCAGATAGTATTTGCTCTCATCTTTTACAGTTTCCCTGATATACTGATAACATAATTTAGGATCTCTTAATTCCTCGTTTTCAATCCCATCCAGAGCGATTTCAATAATATGGTCTTCCTTTATTCCATTTTCTATCAAATATTTTTTAAATATATTAAACAGCAAAAATGATTTTCCGCATCTGCGAATACCTGTAATCACTTTTACCATTCCATTATCTTTTTTCAACTTCAATTGCTGCAAATAAATATTTCTTTCAATTTCCACAGTTTCGCTCCCTTTTTTCGTGTTATGCATCTTTTTTAGTAATATGATTCTACAATAAAATAGAATCGTTTTCAATCATTCATTCCTAATTTTCGTGCATTTACATATAGAAAGCAGTCTGCCCTGGCAAACTGCTTTCTATAATGTACCTTTTTCAGTTCTGCTAACAATTTCTAATCTCTCTTCCGTGATGTGATCACGCTCTGGATCACAAGGAACAGACACAGCATAGCCGCTACAGTGATACCTGTCCACCATGCCTCGTCCAGTCCGACGGAAGATACGATATTCTGGATCGTACTTAATGACAGCACGCCCACAAATGTTCCGATGATGTTTCCCGGCAGCCCCGTTCACAGGCACGCAGGGCGATCGGCGGCTTTTACGCTTCGTCGATCGCTTTTCCGATATCATGCCTCATATATTTATTCTCGAACTGTATCCACTCTGTCGCGGCATAGGCATTCTTTCTCGCCTCTTTCAGGTCTTTGCCTTTCGCCGTCACACCGAGGACACGTCCTCCGTTCGTCACGATCTGTCCGTTGTCACACTTCGTTCCGGCATGGAAGCAGTAGCAGCCGTCATGCTTACGGAACTCGTCCAGCCCTCTGATCGGAAATCCTTTCTCGTATTTCACCGGATACCCTTCAGATGCAAGCACCACGCACACAGCCGCGTTATCCTCGAACTGGAGATCGATCTGGTCCAGCGTGCCGTCGATGCATGCCTCGACTACGTCGATAATATCATTTTTCATGCGGGGCAGGACGACCTGCGCCTCGGGATCTCCGAACCGCGCATTGTACTCCAGCACTTTCGGGCCGTCCTCCGTCAGCATCAGCCCGAAGAAGATCACTCCTTTAAACGGACGTCCCTCCGCCGCCATAGCGTCGACCGTCGGCTGGTAAATATATTTTTCGCAGAATTCTTCTACTTCTTTTGTATAGAATGGACTCGGGGAGAAAGTTCCCATACCGCCTGTATTCAGGCCGGTATCCCCGTCGCCTGCCCGCTTGTGATCCTGGGCGCTCGTCATCGTCCTGACCGTCTTTCCGTCAACGAAAGAAAGGACGGATACCTCGCGCCCGGTCATAAACTCCTCGATGACCATCTCGTTTCCCGCCGAGCCGAACTTCTTGTCCAGCATGATCGTCTTTACGCCTTCTTTTGCCTCTTCGAGGTCCTGACAGATGAGCACTCCTTTCCCCAGTGCGAGTCCGTCCGCTTTCAGGACGATTGGGAACTTCGCCGTCTCAAGATACGCAAGCGCCTTATCGGGATCGGTGAAGTTCTCGTAGGCCGCCGTCGGGATGTTGTATTTCTTCATGAGATCCTTGGAAAATGCTTTTGATCCCTCAAGGATGGCCGCATTCTTCTTCGGTCCAAATGTGCGTATGCCCGCCTTTTCCATAACGTCCACCAGACCGCCGACCAGCGGATCATCCATGCCTACGATGCACAGATCGATCGCATGTTTCTTTGCAAATGCCGAGAGCCTCTCGAACTCCATCGCTCCGATATCCACGCACTCGGCATACTCTGCGATACCCGCGTTTCCCGGAGCACAGTATATCTTATCCGCTTTCGGGCTCTTCGCAACACTTGCTGCTATGGCATGTTCTCTTCCGCCGCTGCCTACGATCAGTACTTTCATAATAATAACCTCCTCAACCGGTTTGCTCTTGTTTCACTTCTCTGCGCTGCTCTACGGCAGTATGACCGTTTTCCCGCCCTCGACGCTGACTTTCCCGTTTGCGATCAGATCAACCGCACGGGGCAGGATCTTCCATTCCGCCTGTTCCATCACTCTGCGCTGCAGCGTCTCAGGTGTGTCTCCCTGCTCGACTTCCACGGCTTTCTGCAGGATGATCGGGCCTGTGTCCGTCCCCTCGTCCACAAAATGCACCGTGGCTCCGACTACTTTCACTCCGCGCGCTAGCGCCGCTTCGTGGACTTTCAGACCATAATAGCCTTTCCCGCAGAATGACGGGATAAGAGACGGATGGATGTTGATCATACGGTTTTCATACTTTCGGATCATAGCCGGAGGGATTACCACGAGAAATCCGGCCAGCACAACAAGATCAGGCTCATAGCCGTCAACTGCCTCCAGAAGCTTCTCATTAAAGGTATCTCTTGTCTCAAAATCTTTCGGAGATACGCACAGAGAGGGGATCCCATTCTCCGCCGCACGCTCCAGGGCATATGCGCTCCTGTTATTGCTGATCACTCCCACGATCTGCGTGTTTGTGATCGTTCCGTCCTTTATGCTGTCAATGACAGCCTGCAGGTTCGTTCCACCGCCGGATACCATCACAACAACGCGCAGCGCTCCTCTTCTCCCATGCTTTTCCGTGCGTCTTTCTGAGATCTTATCATCTGTGCTCTGCCGCATACCTATTTTTACGCCGGCCTGCTCATCTAGCATAATTCTACTCCTTTATCTCCTGCCTCGATACGTCCGACCACATACGGAGTATCGCCGGCAGAGCGGATCGCTTCCAACGCCCGGTCCGCATCTGCTTCGTCGACTGCCACGATCATTCCAAGGCCCATATTGAATGTATTGTACATCATCTGCTCCGCAATATCGCCGTCTACGGAAAGCATCTCAAAAACCGGCGGGATCGGATAGCTGTCTTTGTGGATCACTGCTCTTGTGCCGTCTTTTAACATGCGGGGGACGTTCTCGTAGAAGCCTCCTCCCGTTATATGGCTGCACGCCTTGACTGTCACTTTGGCATCCCTGATACTCTTCAACGCCTTTACGTAGATTCTCGTCGGCACAAGGAGAGCTTCTCCCAGCGTACATCCGAGGCTTTCATAGTATGTATCCAGCGCTTCACGCTTCATACTGAACACCTGTCTTACCAGGGAATAGCCGTTGCTGTGTATGCCGCTGGAAGCCATGCCGATCAGTATGTCGCCCTGTTTGAGCTTCGCTCCCGTGACCATGTCTTTCTTATCGCAGACGCCGACCGCGAACCCGGCAAGGTCGTATTCGTCCGGAGCCATAAGTCCCGGGTGTTCGGCAGTCTCTCCGCCGATCAGAGCCGCCCCTGCCTGGAGGCAGCCCTCCGCCACGCCTTTCACGATATCTGCAATCTTCTCCGGCTCGTTTCTGCCGCATGCGATGTAATCCAGAAAGAAGAGCGGCTCTCCTCCCGCGCACGCGATGTCGTTGACGCACATCGCGACTGCGTCGATCCCTATGGTATCATGTTTGTCAAGGATCATGGCGAGTTTCACTTTCGTCCCGCACCCGTCCGTGCCGGACAGAAGCACCGGTTCTTCCATCTCTTTGATACCGGCGAGAGAAAAAGCGCCTGAGAATCCGCCAAGCCCCCCGAGCACCTCGGGGCGCATCGTCTTTTTCACATGATCTTTCATCAGCTCTACCGATCTGTAACCGGCCTCGATATCAACGCCTGCTTTTTTATAATCCATACTTTAATCTCCTCTATCTGTGATCGTGTCTGATCGTGACCACTTATTTCCCGTTCAGATAAGCCTCGTATCCGACCTCGTGCAGTTTATCCGCCTTTGCCTGAACGCCCGCTTTCATCTCTTCAGAGTAGTCTTTGAGCTTCTGAAGAATCGCCGGATCTGACACGGCGAGGATCTTCGCCGCGAGGATCGCCGCATTCATGCCCCCGTCGATGGCGACTGTCGCCACCGGTATCCCCGGCGGCATCTGTACGATAGAACAGAGCGCGTCCATGCCGTCCAGATTTTTGCCTGACATAGGCACCCCGATCACCGGCATCGGAAAAAGAGCCGCGCACATTCCCGGAAGATGGGCAGCCATGCCTGCTCCCGCAATGATCACTTTCACACCCCTGTCCTCTGCTCCTTTCGCCCATTCAAAAAAGGTATCCGGCATCCTGTGTGCGGAAATGATCGTCATCTCATAGTCGATTCCCAGTTTTTCAAGCATTGACGCAGCCTTGCTCATGACTTTCAGGTCTGAATCACTGCCCATTACGATTGCTGCTCTTGGCATCTTAAGTCCTCCTTGGTCCTGCATTTATTATTCGTCTCTCAGGGCGCATATCTCTACGCTCCGATCACAGTTCACGGAACGGCTCGTTCAGGATTTCGGTCCCCGGCAGAACGAATTTTCCGTCTTTTAATAGTATAATGTGTTTCTTTTCTTTTGTCACTACACTTATTTCTTCTAACTCTTCATAAGGTATGGTTATATCTGTATGACAGTTAAAATACGCTTTTGACACATCTTCTTTCCGGTTTATTGAGACCGAATTGTCTTTCGCCACGATCTCCTTGCCGTTCGGATTATACACCCGGATATCCTCGCTCCAGGAATAGCACGTGTCGCCCACTGCAAAATGCGGGCCTGTTTTCTCTGCGATGAGTATGGGCATCTTATCCTCGATCCCGTACTTTTTCCCCACGACATAAGCCGTCGTGTTGGTCCCGATGGCAAACTCTCCAAGAGGCAGTGTCCTGTGTCCTTTTAAGACATTGTCTGCTATATATCTGCGGCTTTCCTCCTGGTCTTCAAAGTTGGCGCACCGGTAATCTGTGATCATGCCGTTCTCAAATATCAGCTCCAGATCCGTGTACTGGAGCCCTTCAAGATAGACGCGGCTTACATGGAGCGTCCCTTCCGTTCCCTCGAGCACAGGGGAAGTAAACACTTCTCCCACCGGTATGTTGACGTCTGCGACACAGTTCTCAAAGATCGTCTCTTTCTGCGGATCGCGCAGACGATGCAGCTTCACCGTGATATCCGTCCGGTTTTCTCCCCTGCCTGTCACACGGACGTATTCTCCCTGGTCGAGGGCGTCGATCAGCGTCTGCTGTACTTTCCCGTACAGATCGGCGTCCAGTGTATTGATACGGATCACCTCGTTAAAGATCTCAGAGTATTTCCCGCCGATCTCCGGTACCGGATATGCAACGATCGTAAAGCTGCGCTCTTCTCCTTTGATGTACTCGTTTGTGATCTGGCCGGATCTGCTGTCATAACTGACTGCCAGAGTTTTCTGCTCATCATTGTAGGCAGGCGCTTCCGGGACGGCTCTGGGTGAGAACGGTTTTTCTCCAAACGTCTCCATGACCGCCGGACCTGCAAACTGTGCAGCCTGCTCTCTGTTCTGTTCGTAGACGGTGCGCGTCACCTCCAGGCGGCGTTCGATGTACCGTTTGTCCATGATAAGCGCCTGATCCTGACGGTGGTCATACTCATACTGCCAGTTTGCCACA
Organism: uncultured Mediterraneibacter sp.; assembly: GCA_944375765.1. Classification (GTDB taxonomy): domain Bacteria; phylum Bacillota; class Clostridia; order Lachnospirales; family Lachnospiraceae; genus Mediterraneibacter. The sequence goes on from CALWAR010000019.1 coordinate 25,600, forward strand.
GCCCCGTGGTACCCGATCTTGTGATGCTCTCTTTTTGTGACGATGCCGGATGCAGCGCGGCAGATGACAGCTTCAAGCCCCATTTTGCGGAAGTTCTCCATGGCAATGCGGATAACTTTCTCGAATCCCAGAGTGTAGCGGATGTTCACCACAGATTTTTTCGACAGATCCTTGCCTGTATTGATAAATCCGATACGATACCCCTCCGTGTACACGTCCGCCATCCTGCGCAGCGTCTCCTCCGGAAGCGTCCGAAGATGCCGGGCGGTTCCCAGTTCGTTCTCTGTGATGTATTCTCCGAAACGGTAGAGGTAACGGTCGCTGTCAAGATCCTCATTCTCTATGATATCCGCTGCAAATGAATATGACGGATCGATCTGCTCAAGGATGCGGTTCGCCAGGAATACGTCGCAGTAATCGCTGGCATACCAGTAAAGGATATCCCGGATACTTCCGGCATCCGGGTTTCCACTCCCCCGGCTGTCTTCTTTCTTATCTTCTTTCCATGCGCTCTCAAAAGCATTGTATACTTCGATGAACAGTTCGTACAGTATAGTCAGATAGTCCGTCCTGTTCTCAAAGGAATAAGGGATGCCCGAACGCATCTCCGCATAAAGCATGCTGAGAAGCCGGCCCGTCTCAATCCCGAACTTCTCCGCCGCATATGCGGGATTGGCAAAGCTCCTGCCGTAATGCTCTTCCAGAATATCGCTGTAGAGAATTTCATTCAGGCTCTTCATCTCAGCGACACTGTATCTCTCCCACTCTCCGCTCTCCAGCTTGCGCCTCACATTTTCAAGCTCCAGTAAAAAGATCGCCACATCCTGGAAATACGTCAGATATCGTTCCGCCACCGTCTCCTCTGAGACGATCCTGCGGAGCCTGCCGACTGCCAGGGCATGGCGTTCTTCATACGGTACATTTTTTTCTTTCTGTATATCTCTTATGTTCATCTGATAAGACCTCCTTTATCTCAGCTTAATCCGCCTATGAATATGGCGAGGAAAAATACCACCGACAGGAAGCTGATCGGAAGCCCGATCTTGCAGGTCGCATATCTGCGCTCACGCTCATAGAATCCGCGGATCGCAAGGCGTACTCCGTTGACGGAGAGAAACAGCGACACGATCGCAAGCCCGCCGATAATCCCATGCGCCTCCCCTCTCTCCATAAATGAATAGACGATACAGAAGACGAGGATGCCCAGACCTGCAAAGCCGCTGAAACATGACGCGATCCCCTTGCGGGAATGCTTAAGATTCGCCTGTCCGTATTTTCTGGTTCCTCTCTTTTTCCTCTCTCTCTGGCGTTCATCAGCGCTTCTTCCCACTACGTACATGATGATTTCTCCTTATCTGATTACATACTGTAAATAAAATATACCCTACCGCACCGCCGATCGTGTTCAGCAGGATATCATCCACGTCAAAGCTCCCAACTCTTGTAAAGAGCTGTATGCTCTCCACGCAGAGGCTCAGCCCCAGACTGCAGAAAAATGTTTTGAGCAGTCCCCTCGACCTGCCCGCTACGGAGATAAAAAAACCATACGGGACAAAGATAAGGATGTTGCCGAACAGATTGGCAAACACAGTAAACGCTCCCAACTGTTCTCTGTATGTGATAAAACGTCTGATCTCTTTAAAAAGTTCCAGATTATACCGGTAATCTTCCGAGACTTCTGTTCTGCCGTACCACTCGGCAACGAACAGGAAATAGATCAGAAAACCGACATATAATAAAAACAGGACTTTTCCAAACGCCCTGATGACATTAGCCTTTTTGATACTCAAAATGATTCCCCTGACACTTTGAAAAGGGACCGGCTCTTCCCGCCGCCCCCTTATGCTGCTGTTTTTGATAAAAATATCCGTTTAAAATGTGATCTCTTTTTTATGCTTCAGCAGGTTCGCGCCGCTCACGATGGAAAGGACTCCCGCCGTGATCCCGACGACGAGGATAATGATCCCGACCGCTATGTTTCCCGCGCCGCTGTTTTTCATTATAGTATATGCCTTTTCCATATCACGCGCCTCCTCACTTTACACCGTATGTTTCATAGTATGCGTCGATCGCAGTCTTTAATGTATCGTCGATGATAACTTTTCCGTTATATTCTTTGTTGTGCAGGCACTCTACTACCTCTTTCATGGTTACGATCGCCGCGGTGTCAAATCCATATAAGTCTTTGATCTCATCCAGCGCGCATTTTGCGCCGCCTTTTCCCACTTCCATCCTGTCCAGGGATACGATGAGTCCGACGATCGTCACATCCGCTGCGCCCCTTACTTTCGGGACCGTCTCCTCCATGGATTTGCCCGATGTGGTCACATCCTCGATCATGATCACCCGGTCCCCGTCTCTTAAGCTGCTCCCAAGGAAACTCCCCTTATCCGCGCCGTGATCTTTCTCTTCCTTTCGGTCGGAACAGTACCTTACCTCTTTCCCGTACAGTTCGCTGTAAGCGATCGCTGTCACGACGCTGAGAGGGATCCCCTTGTATGCCGGTCCGAACAGCACATCGAAGTCATCTCCGTATCTGTCATGGATGGCTTTAGCATAGTATTCTCCCAGCCTCTTGAGCTGAGAGCCTATCACATATGCCCCGGCGTTCATAAAAAACGGAGACTTCCGTCCGCTTTTGAGTGTAAACTCCCCGAATTTCAGCACATCGCTGTCTACCATGAACTCAATAAACTCTTTTTTATACTGTTCCATATCTTTCAAAACCTCCGTGTTAGTTCTTTACAATTCTAACATACCCATCGGAGATTTTCAATTCAGGATGTCAGTGATATGTCAGTGATTCCTCCTTAGACAGTTTCTATCTCACGATCCCGATCATCTCGCTGACCGTCTCAAATCCCTGCTGTTTCATATATTCCCCGATCCCGTCCACGATATCCATCGTCACGCCCGGATCATGGAAGTTTGCCGTCCCGACAGATACAGCGCTGGCTCCTGCAAGGATCATCTCAACAGCGTCCTCTGCCGTGGCGATGCCGCCCATGCCGATGACCGGCAGTTTCACGGCATTTGCCGCTTCATATACCATACGCACTGCGATCGGATGGATCGCCGGACCGGATACGCCGCCTGTCCTGTTTGCCAGCACAAAAGTCCTGCGGTTGATATCGATTTTCATCCCTGTGATCGTATTGATCAGGGAGACCGCGTCTGCTCCGCCCGCTTCCACAGCCTTTGCCATCTCGGCAATGCTTGTCACGTTCGGACTAAGTTTCATGATCACCGGCTGCTTTGCGTATTTTTTCACCGCTTTTGTGATAGCTTCCGCCGCTTTCGGATCCTGCCCGAAAGCAATTCCTCCCTCTTTCACATTCGGGCAGGAGATGTTGATCTCCAGCATATCCACATCCTCGCCTGCCAGCCGCTCTACGACTTCGCAGTAATCCTCCGTAGACTTACCGCACACATTCACGATGATCTTCGTGTCATACTGTCTTAAAAAGGGAATGTCCCTCTCGCAGAACACATCTATACCCGGATTCTGGAGCCCCACTGCATTCATCATCCCGCCGTAGACTTCCGCAACTCTCGGAGTCGGATTCCCTGCCCACGGAATATTGGCCACGCCCTTTGTCGTCACCGCGCCCAGGCGGTTCAGATCCACATAATCTGCGAACTCAGCGCCCGAACCGAATGTACCCGAAGCCACTGTCACGGGATTCTTCCACTCTACACCGGCGATATTTACTTTCATATCCATCAGATTTCCACCTCCGCAGAAAGGAATACCGGACCGTCTTTGCAGATCCGCTTGTTGTGTACGTTGCTGTGGTGGTCTTTCTCTTTCGACTGGCACACACATGCAAGACAGGCTCCGATCCCGCATGCCATCCGCTCCTCAAGAGAAATGTAGCACTCGACGCCATTCTCCTCGGCATATGCCTTGATCGCCCGGAGCATGGGCGTCGGTCCGCACGCATAAATGATATCCGCCTCAAGGTCATTCTCCCGGATGGCGTCCATTACATTTCCTTTTGTACCAATGCTGCCGTCTTCCGTCGAGATGTACACCTCGCCGTTCTGCTCAAATTCTTCCCGCAGGAACGTCTCAGCATCACGGTACCCCACGACGATCTGTTTCTTCTCACATTCCATCTGCTTTGCCAGCTCCAGGATCGGAGGAACGCCAATGCCGCCCCCCATGAGAAAAGCTCTTTTTCTGACAGCCTTTTCTGCCGGAAACCCGTTCCCAAGAGGTCCGATCACAGGGATCGTATCCCCTGCCTGAAGTTTTGAGAACTCCTCTGTCCCCGTATTCTTTCCCGTCACACGGTATACGACACGAAGACTTCCGCTGTCCTTATCAATCTCGCAGATACTGATCGGCCGGGGAAGCAGCCTGCTTCCGTCATTGGTATACATGGAGATGAACTGCCCCGGCTTCGCCTCTGCCGCGGCCTCAGTGTTGATCCACATACTGTAAATATCCTGAGCGATCATTTCCTGCGAGATAACCTGCGCATTTTCTTTTTTCTTACTTGTCATAGCCGCTCCTTTTTGCACTTTCTAACAATCCTGTCCATCCTGATGGCTGAACTGTCACGTCTATTTTCCAGCCAGCGCTCCGCTGATATCGGCGATCATGGCCTCGACCGCCGCTCTGGACGCGTCGCCGAAGTTCTCCGCTCCGTACTTCGCATAAGCCTCCTGCTTATATGCCGCAATAATGCCCCTCGAAGAATTCACGATGGCTCCAAGACCGTCTTCATCGAAGAAGTGGACAAGATCCCTGCCCTGTCCGCCCTGCGCGCCATATCCCGGCACGAGGATATATGCTTTCGGCATGATGTTTCTGAGGACTTTTCCCATCTCCGGATAAGTCGCTCCGACTACAGCCCCCACATAGCTGTATTCGCTGCCCATGCATTCCGCCCCCCACTCGGCCACTTTCTCTCCCACAAGCTCATAGAGCGGGCGGCCGTCGATCAGCCTGTCCTGGAACTCTCCGCTGGACGGATTGGATGTCTTAACGAGCACGAAGATTCCTTTCTTCTCTTCCTTGCACACATTGATGAACGGATTCACTCCGTCGGATCCGAAATACGGGTTCACAGTAGCGAAATCCTCATCAAACGGGACATACTCCCGGCTGCCCACTTTCACTTTACCCATATGTCCTGTCGCGTATGCCGCGGAAGTGGAACCTATGTCTCCTCTCTTGATATCGCCGATCACTACAAGGTCTTTTGACTTGCAGTAATCCACCGTCTTCTTAAACGCCATCACTCCCGGCACGCCAAACTGCTCATACATTGCGATCTGCGGCTTTACGGCGGGGATAAGGTCGTAAGTCTTGTCCACGATCTCCTTATTAAACTGCCAGATCGCCTCTGCCGCTCCCTCAAGTGTTTCTCCGTATTCTGCAAACGCCTTATCCTGCACATGCTGCGGAATGTAGTTCAGCATCGGATCAAGTCCTACTACGACCGGCGCTCCTGTTTTTTTGATCTTTTCCACTAATTTATCGATCATTTGCTCTTTCCTCCGTTTTTCAAATCTCCTGCCCATTATGATAACATAAGTCCACACCATAGTAAAATAAAAAGAAACGCCCGGGAGCTGTTCTTAAGACAGCCCGTCAGGCGTTTATCTGCTATCTTTCGCCGGTCCTGTGATCCGATCTTCCCTTTTTCCTCATCATCCGATCAGCGCCCAAAGCCCCCCGGGAGCGAGCAGTGTGAACGGAAATACAGGAATATTCCTGAGTACGCCGTACACAAGCACAATGGCGAGTATCCACACAAGGAGCTTCACGCTGACCTTTCGGTCGACATGATTCCCGCCTGTGACCATCCAGTCCAGCGCCCGGACTGCAATATAAAGCCCGATCAGCGGCAGGAGGATCGTCATGAGCGGATTGTAGCAGAACGCATCCACAAACCTGAGATGCAGCAGCGAGTAACATGCACGTCCCGCACCGCATCCCGGACAGTAAAATCCCGTCAGCAAATAGAATATACATGGAAGCGGATAGGAGTGTGGATCATGAAAATACAGATACACTGCTCCTGCGGCAGCGGCCGCCCCTGCACAGACTACAAGGGCGATCCGCGCTTTTATGTTTTCCCGGATCTTTTCTGCTAATTCCATGAACATAGTCAGGTCTCAGCTCCTCTTCTTAATAATTATAATAATTATAATAATAGTAGCCGTCCTCTAAAATCGTGGCAAAGAGCAGGATGTACAGCAGTATCGCGATGATGCCTACGACAGCCGAAACAATGATCCATATCCTGGCCGTCCTGGCTGCTCTCTCAGCGCCTTCTGTATCGCCGGCTGTCACAGAACTGTTGATCTTCGTAGCATAAACGATCGCAACAATACCGAACGGCAGGCAGCAGCATACTGTAGAGATGATCGAAAGCACCAGATAGGGTACCCAGTTGATCTGCGTCTGCGGCTCATAGGAAGACTGATATACCGGCGGAGTCTGATACTGAGCGCTTTGATACTGGGCGCTTTGATACGGATCGCTCTGATACTGAGTATTCTGATACGGATCATTATTGTTCTGAACTGCCGTATCCGCCTGCACCGGTGTCTCCGGCTGTGTATTTCCCTGATCGGCCCCCGGCGTCTCCGGCTGCTGTGATCCACAGTGCGGACAGAACTTGGATCCATCCGGGATCTCCTGATAACAATTGATACAATTCATTTCTCATACCTCACTCTCATAGTCGTATTATACCTATTGCGGTACTGCAATAATAATACCATTGAATGAGACAAAAATCATCATAAACTTTGCAGTTTTTTTATCTTCCCGGTATGGATCATCCCCGTTTTCATAAGAACCGGCCTGAGCGCATTATACAGGACTCCCGCCAGAACTACCGATATCGCTGCATTGACAAACGTCGTTGCCGTGCTCCATTTTGCCAGGAGTTCCGCCATCTGCTGAGGCTGGCCAAGTACATACTGGTTATAGAAAAATCCTGCAAGCGGATCAGCGATCACGTTAAATCCAAGTCCCGCAACAGAGGCGATCACACTCCAGCGGAACACATATTTCTTATCGCTGCTCTCATTGATCCTGGCGATCCTGTGGGCGACAAATCCGACGATCAGCCCGATACAAAGCTTGAGCACAAACGTCTTCGGCGCTCCTGTGATATAGACCGGATCCAGCACGTCGGCAAGGCCCATGCCGATCGCTCCGGCCAGTCCTCCGTACCATCCTCCCAGTATGAGAGCCGCCAGCACGCAGAATGCGTTTCCCACATGGAACGATGTGGCGCCTCCGCCCGGCATCGGTATCTTGATCTGCAAAAATGTAAATGTCACAAAACACAGAGCTGCCAGCAAGGCCGTCTGTGCGATCTTTATCAGCGTTTCATTTCGTCTTTCCATAGTAAGTACCTCTTTCCCTGTATTCATTACAGGTATATTAGCACTCAACTGGTTTCTTTAAAACGTCCAGTTCTTTCTTTTTTATGCATGCCAGTTTTTCTTTCCCAGTCTTATACGTTCCATCTCCTTTGCCTGATCTTCCTCAAGGCCGTCAAAGAGATATGTCCGAAGGGCGCCCTCCCTGCTCAGATGTTCGCCACGTATTTCCTGCAGCGCAAGCTCTACCTCTTCTCTCAGGCCGTCTGCAGACATCCGGCGGGCTCCCTGTCCCAGGATTATGACCTGCTCGAGCGCATCAGACGTCGCTACAGTAACGCTGTGGCGACGGGCGATCTTTCTCACCGTCTTCTCTATATACTGATCCGCCGTCTCCGCCTCTTTCGTGTAGACGATATGGATATTGTGGTATCTCGCGACCTCTCCCGGGCCGCCCTCTACCTTGTAAGCGTCAAATACAAGGATCAGGGTGCATTTCCGATACCCCTGATAATTACACAGAATATCGGCCAGCTTCCCTCTTGCCGCCGCCAGATCATTCTCTGACAGTTCCCTGAGTTCGTCCCAGGAGAAGATGATATTATATCCGTCTACGAGAAGATACTCTTCTCTGTCGTTATTTCTTTTCTGACAGGTATCCTTTCCCGGCCGCCCCGATATTTCCCGCCTGGAATGGATCGTGACAGGGGTGCTGTTCGTATTTCGTTTCACAGGATCCGGCGTGCGCACGTAGATGGCGTCCAGCTCTTCCTGCGTCAGTTCGATAGTCCTTGACGCCGGTCGTACCGGAACATGCGGAACAGGCGCTTCATCCGAAGATCCGCCGTCGGATAAGCTGCTCTCCAGATGCATATATTCCTCCACCTGATACCATGGCACGATAAATCCGGCTCCATGCGCGCAGAATACCGAATCCGCCGTATTTTCCACATCACTGTCAGGATCATAGCCGATCTTTGAGATCACATCGTCAGCGTCATGACAGACGTCATATCCCTGCAGAGCACAGGACAGTCTGCCAAATCCGCCCGTATATGCGGCAAATTCTTTCTGATATCCCCGCATCCCGGACACAGGCGCCCGTCCGGTGAGAACCGCAGAATCCCCCTCTGTCTCAGGGCCGCTGAAGCTTCCGTTCATCCTCTGGATATCGGTCATCGCACGCCCGACATTTTCCAGAGGCAGCTCCATACGGAATTCGTAGTACGGCTCCAGCAGTACGCTCCTGGCTTTTCGCAGTCCCTGACGCACCGCGCGGTATGTGGCCTGCCGGAAATCACCGCCCTCTGTATGCTTCTGATGGGCGCGCCCGGATGTCAGCGTGATCTTCACATCTGTAAGCGCAGAACCAGTCAGCACCCCTCTGTGCTCTTTTTCTTCGAGATGGGTAAGTACGAGTCTCTGCCAGTTCCGGTCCAGTATATCCTCGCTGCACTCCGAAGCGAACTGCATCCCCGAGCCCCGTTCGCCCGGCTCCAGCATAAGGTGCACCTCGGCATAATGGCGCAGCGGTTCAAAATGACCGACTCCCTCAACTGTATCCTCTATCGTCTCTTTATAGACGATATTTCCCTCGCCAAATCCTATCAGTACCCCGAAGCGCTCTTTTACCATCCTCTGCAGCACTTCGATCTGCACTTCTCCCATAAGCTGGATATGGATCTCCTTTGTCTCTGATATCCAGACAATATGCAGTTCGGGCTCTTCCTCCTCAAGCTGCCGCAGGTTGTCCAGCATCTTATGAACGTCGCACCCTTCCGGCAGTTCAACGCGGTATGTAAGAACCGGCTCAAGGACCGGGATGTCTGAATCTTTCTCCGCTCCGATCCCCTGCCCCGGATAAGTTCCCTCAAGTCCCGTGACCGCGCACACCGTCCCCGCATCCGCGCACTGCGCCAGTTCATACTTTTCACCGGAATAAATGCGTATCTGGTTCACCTTCCCCTCTGTGTCCGGCAGAACCTCCTTTACCTGGAGTCTGCCTCCGGTCACCTTGAGATAGGTCAGCCGGTTTCCCTGTGGATCTCTTGCGATCTTATACACCTTTGCGCCAAATGTATCCGGATAAGCGGGACAGATACAATATCCTCTGATCCCGTCCATAAATTCCTCCAGCCCCTCCGCTCTCAGCGCCGAGCCAAACCAGCACGGAAAGACCTTTCTCTCTGCCACGGCGCGTCTTACCGACTCTGTGCTCACTGTTCCCGAGTCAAGATATTCCGAGAGGATCTGCTCGTCGCAAACAGCAAGCTCCTCAAGACAGTCCGGGGGTAATGACACACTGCCTGGCATAGATATAGCCGCCTCCGGCTCCACGGCGCCGGGGCCGGCTATATCTATGCAGCCCTCATCCAGCCGTTCCTTTAGCTCTGCCATCATCCTTTCCCGATCCGTCCCCTCGCGGTCCATTTTATTAATAAAAAGAAACACCGGGACATCATACCTCTTCAGCAATCTCCACAGCGTCACCGTATGTCCCTGAACGCCGTCGGCGCCGCTTACCACGAGCACAGCGTAATCCAGCACCTGCAGCACTCTCTCCATCTCAGCGGAGAAGTCCACATGTCCCGGCGTATCCAGAAGTGTGATCTCAAGATCTTTCCACGTAAGGACCGCCTGTTTGGAAAAGATCGTGATCCCCCGCTCCCGTTCCATCTCATACGTATCCAGGAATGCATCGCCGTGATCCACACGCCCCATACCCCGGATACCGCCGCTCAAATAAAGCATTCCCTCTGACAGGGTGGTTTTCCCTGCGTCGACATGGGCCACGAGGCCGATATTAATGTGTCCCGGCAGCTTTCTGCCGGTATCTTTCGTTCTATTTACAGACGTATTTTCCATGAAAATACCCCTTTCTGTCCATAATTACGCTTTCATAATCATAGCACAGAAAAGGGCATAAGTCGATAAAGCATTGTTATCCACAATTACTTTAACTTATATCTGCGGCCTTTGTTTTTTCCCGTTGCATCTATTTTCTTAAGCTGTATCAGTTCTCTCACCAATTCACGGGCTCTTGTTTCTTTAATCCCGAGGAATTCTGCTATCTCAGTTATTCTATATTCTCTGTCCGACTCCATCCATTCTGTTATTTTTTCTAACTGTTGTCTGGTTCTATTTGTAAGTTTCTTTTTATCAGCGTTTTTTATCAGCGCTTTTTTATCAGCGCTTTTTATCAGCGTCTTTTTACCCATGCTTTTTACAAACAATAATTTCAAAATGGTCCTGTCGGGAGCGTATTCTTCTATGACTTCCGGCTGCTTCCACCCTTGCTGTTCCCACACGCTGTATATATCCGGCACGCCGCTCCCAGCTCTCTCACCAATCCCGATCAGATTAAACATCTTCATCAAAGCTTTGTTGCAGGGATCGGATATACCGCCTTTGAGCATCTGAGCTTTCCCGGTCCGAATGCTCCCCGGATTCTCCATTATGATAGACTCTGCATCTTTTCGGATCACAATTCCTCTGGGGAAATAAAAATCTGTATTTACCAGACAGTTCGCCAAGGCTTCTCTCAATGCCTTGTGTACCGGGGTATCATCTACGCGGGTTATTCCGTCCAGCTTAAAAGGTATTTTAAGATCTTTCACAAGTTTCCCATAAACACGGAAGAAAAAATCAAATAAATTCCCCGTCCAGTCACCCGAACTGGACTGCAGTCTGTCCGTCCAGCGTATCGTCGGATCGAGAACTTCCCGGTAGTCCAGAAAATACTCAGGAAATTCATATAAAATCTTATACTCTTCTCCAAACATAAGAAGTCCGGCGGATGTAGGGTGCAAAGTTTTGTCTTTCGCAGACAGCTTTGCCGCGCCTATCCTCTCTAAATATTCCTCATCACTCAGCCTCTCCCATACGTGTTCTGTTCTATAAGCCATATGCCGGTTGCGGTAGGCACGCACAGTCTCTGAATTAAGCACTTCAAGAGACATATCCTGTAAAATTTTCATATCTGCTGTTTCTTCCGGCTGATCACGGAGCATCGCAAGCACTTCGCTGCGATCACAGTGATAATCTCCCTCCCAGTTTCTGCGAAAAGTACCATTGAACACATCTCCATTTATATAAACCGGCTTCTGTTCACGCTTTGCCTTAGGAACATGGATAACCATTATGATACCATTGTTTTCTTCAAATATCTCCACATCATTATCCGTCAGAAGATTTACCGAAACCTTATTTTTATTATTAATCGTATCCCAGAAGCCTTTTAGCAGTTTAGCCGCATTATCAAGTCCGGTTATATACCAGCTTCCATCCTTATTCTCTTTTACCCCCAGGATGATGACTCCTCCATAACAGTTAGCAAATGCCGAGTATGTCTCCCATAATGAATTTGGCAGTCCATCTTTGGCTTTTTTGACTTCACGACGGTTATCTTCACGGTAAGAGTCAAATTGCGACATATCAAAATGCATAGATTTTACCTCACTTAATACGCCTTAAAATCATATCGATAGGGAACTTCTCCCCTCTCACCCGTCACAGATTCTTTAAGTTCTCTCCAAAGCTGCGCGATGGAATCCTCTCCCTCCCGGATATCCGCCATCTCCAGCCCTCCGTTTTCTTCCAGAAGCCCGTATGCTTTTTCGTCCTCCCCCAGCGCATGGAGCGCGCTGATATAGAAGAATTTCAGTTTTCCGACACTCTGCATATCCTCGTCAAGTTCTTCATACATCTGCCTGAGCACATCATGTGAACCGCACTGAACTAAGAGTTTCATTCCCTCTTTCAGATAAGATACATCTCTCTTCTTCATAGCGAGTCCTCTCAGGATCCACCGGGATGTCTGCTCCTTATCGTCCTGTATCAGGCAGGCCGAGGCCATGCCATGAGCCGCCCATGGATTTTCTTCGAGTTCCCACGACTTTTCAAACGCTTTGCAGGCGTCCGCCCATCTGTCCGCCGCGTAATAACCAATACCCAGGAGATACCATGCATACCAGTTTTTTGCTTCTTTCCCGTCCACAGCCTGTTCCAGCAGATGGTAATTCTCCTGATCCACGCAGAATTCATCCGGTCTTTCCAACGGATCCTTTTCCCCGAGTTTTCCGGTTTCAAGGAATTCCTTCCATCTGAGAAGCCCCGGCTCCTTTAACTCAAATGCAAGATGCTCCGTCCCCTTTGTGTGTGGACGCATTGCTCCAAAACCGCTTCCTCTTCCGACTAATTCTGCCGGCCTCTTCGCCATACTCTTTGTCGCGATCCTGCGCATCTCCAGACTTTCCGGTACTTTTTCTTCCTGAAGCTTTCCTGTAAGCCACGCTGTTCTCTCCGCTCCGGACTTATCCATCGTCTCCGGGGGTATCTGCACCGGCCCGTAACTTTCCATCCACTCCCACGCAGTATGCGGCGCCATCGGAAGACATCCATACTGTGTCTTTGCAAGTCCCGCCTGAATCTCCACATATCTCCCCGCCCGATCTGTCAGGAACTCCTGCCAGTGATCCGAGGCATTGCATTTCCCCCAGGAGAAGAGCTTTCTGCTGCGGAGGCGTTTTGTAGATACCTGCAGAAGTCCATAGCCTTCTCTGTTGATATTCGCGATAAATTTCGGCATCTCTTCCGGGATATCGAAGAAATAATCAACAGATCTCGGGATGTTCTTATATTTCGTCACATCCACTCCATCTACGATCGGAATATCTGTCTTCAACACCGTGCCGTCCCTGTATGTAAATGCGCTTTGAGCCGGCACAATGATCTGTCCGTCTTCATACTCGGGCACTGCCATGTTGCTCCACCAGTACATGGGGATCACCTCGCTGCTGCCGTTTACGATCCGCATACGGCAGTACAGACGATTCCCGTCTTCCAGCCAGAAATCCATCTGGTAGACTACTCTGCGTATCCTCTCATACTCATACATGCGGAGCACCGGATTCCCCTTGTCATCTGTGAGTTTCGCCGTATACAGCGGCTCTGTCGTAAGAGGGGTATGTCCGATCACTCCGATATTCCATTCCACGCCGCCGCTGAACCACGCATTCCTCACAGCCAGATTGCTGAATCTCAGAACGTCATTTGTATATAGTATGTTTTTCTTCGTTTCCTTATCCCACAGTTCCCACAGTCTCCCGCCATATTCCGGGAGAAAGACTGCCTTTATATATGCGTTTTCCAGAACAGCAGTCTTTACTTCCCCCTCTGACAGCTCTCTCGTATAGGCATTGTACTGTCTGTACGGATATGCATTCCTGCATCTTCCATATCCCTCATAGATCTCGTCTTCTTCATCCAGACAGAACTTCAGATCATTCTGCAGGATATGCTCCCCTGAAAGGTCGGGAAGGGACGATGACTCTCCAGGCGGAGCGATCCTCATCTTCTTTTTGCTGAAATATAATTCTGGTCTTTGTGCATGCATACGCCGCCTCTCCTTTCCTTTCTATGCCTCCCGTCTCTTCTTGCTCCGGGGGAGATTCTCTTTTTATAATATCGTTTTGGTATGGATAAAACTTAACATAAAAAGCGGCGGAAATGCTCCGCCGCCAACAAATCATCCGTCAGGTTTTTACGCCATGGTCAGCCTTTAATTCCTCCGCCGGTAACACCGGAAATGATCTTCTCTGACAGGAAGATATAGAGCACAAGCGTCGGCAGGAATACGATAACAACGGCCGCGAACAGACCGCCCCAGTCTCCTGTGTACTGCATGGATGTGAGCACGCTCTTAAGTCCCGGTCCGACAGGCATCGTATCTGCAGACGAAGCAAAGATCAGTGAAATGAAGTACTCATTCCAGATATTCATGAAATTGAAAATTCCTACCGTGATAATGCCCGGCTGCGCCAGCGGGAACATGATCTTCCAGAATGTCATCATCGGCGAGCATCCGTCGATGGCCGCCGCCTCCTCATACGTCCTGGACAGGTTCTGGAAGAATGTCATCAGGAATGTAGTCGTATAAGGTACCTGCATACCGATATAAAGAAGTATCAGCACGATCCGGGAGCCTGTCAGGTGTGTCGCCGTTGCAAGAGAGAACAGCGGGAGTACTACCATGACCTGGGGGATACTCATCGCTATGATAAAGCTGGATTTGATCGGTCTGTTCCCCAGGAATGTAAATCTGGAAAGCACATAGGCTGCAGGCGCGCTGATAAGGATCACGCATACCATTGTAACAATAGAGTACAGCAGAGAGTTCATAAAGAACCCTGATATATTACTTGCAGTCCATGCATTCACATAGTTCTCCGGATGGAATCCGCTCTCAAATTTAAACACTTCGCCGCGCATGATCTCAGGAGCTGTGGAAAAACTGGCCGCCACGATCCAGACTAAAAGAAAGATCGTAAACGCCACCCAGAGCCCGACAAGGATATACCCAGGAAAGAGTTTTATCTCTTTTCGGAGATTAAGCGGCTGTCTGTATTCTTTTTCTTTGTTATTTTTCTTTCCAAACATATTCGCCATCCTCCTTCCTTAAAATTCCAGATCGTCGTCTTTAACACATTTATTTACGATAAAGAATACGATCATAACAACAACTGCCATAAGGATACCGACTGCCGCGCCCATTCCTGCGTCGCGCTGTACGTTTCCTGTCGTACCGAATACGATATTGTACATGTAAACGAACGGCGTGATCGTCTGCATATCAGACGCCTGCGGCGCCGCCCACATCTGTGACCACACGAAAAATCCCACGACGCTGACAGTCCAGAACGTCATACAGGTTTTGAAAACCCCTTTGATCAGAGGCAGCGTAATATATATAAACTGTTTTAATTTATTTGCCCCGTCGATAGTGGCCGCTTCATAGTAGTCCTGCGGGATCCTTTCGATCCCGCTGATATAGATCAGCATGAAATATCCGACCGAGCCGAAGCAGAACGCGATCAGCAGCGACCAGAACTTCCATGAACCGTTCATGTAATCGATACCGGCCAGATCTTCCAGTCCCAGCGCCGCAAACATACTGTGGAGGAGACCGAATCTTTTATTAAATACATACTGGATCCACATGGTTGCCATAGCAACAGCATTGATAATGTTCGGCACATAGATGACCGCCCGCCAGAACGACTTGAATCTTATGCCGCTTGTAAGGATAACTGCAAACAAAAGAGCGATCGCCATAACCGCGATCCCGCCGATCAGCCATATCTTCCCCATATTGATCATGGAGATCTGGAATATAGATGTGGCAAACAGTTTCTGGTAATTGGATATTCCCACGAATTGCCATGTGTCCACCGCATCACTGACGCCTTCTACTTTAAAAAAGCTCATAACGATCGTCCTGATGATCGGATACAGGAACATAAGGACAAAGAATATCAGCGCCGGTGTGAGAAAACACACGATCATCTTCTTATTTTGTTTCAAGATTACCTGCCCCTTTCTCTCGTACCGGCCGGTACATCCGACTGTACCGGCTGGTTTTATGTCTGTCTATAAAACGAGGGAAATACGGCGGTGAGCAGCCTCTCCCCGCCATACTTCCCTCCTGATCTGATTCAACCTGCTATTGAGTTGCGGCCATGTTGCTGATGAATTCATCCGGTGTAATCTCAGATGTGCACAGTTTAATAATATTATCATTCAGGATATCCTTGATATCTGCATTTGTCTCAAGACCAACCGCCCAGTCGTAAGCCTTTGTCATTTCTTTAAAGTACGGCTCAGCCTCTGCGATCGCTGCCGGCCACTCTGTATTAGCTGTATCAGCCGGGATAGAGCTTACAGACTCTGCCATCTGAAGATCGTAATCTCCTGTTGCGATCATCTTTGCGAAATCATATGCTTCCTGTGTCATATCGCTCTCCGCAACGATACCGATAGACTGTGCACCTACCATAGAAGCCTCCGGTCCGTCTACTCCGCCTTCAACTGACGGCCACGGGAAGAATCCGAAGTTAACCTCTGTACCTGTGTTCTGGTTGATCTCGTTCGGGATCCAGGATGCATTCAGAACCATGCAGCTCTCGCCGAAACCGATCTCATTCTGTCCGTCCGGATACTGTGCCGGAGCGTTCGGGGACATATATCCTTCTGCAAACAGTGTCTGGATATCTTCTGCTGCCTGTTTTGCTTCCGGAACATTTGCCCAGTCAGAGTTGTTGTAGCAGTCAAGCACTGCGTCCTGTCCGATATATCTTGCGAACTGGAATCCGTAGAGCAGGTTTGTCGTATCAGAGTTACATGTCATAGGATTTACGCCCGAGTCTTTCAGAGTCTGGCAAACTGCAAGGAGATCGTCAAATGTCTCCGGCTTGTCCGCATCTGTCAGGCCTGCATCCTCCCACATATCCTTGTCATACCACACGCCTGTTGTATACGGCTGATAAGGGATACAGTACAGTGTTCCGCCGCCCCACTCTTTTGCTTTCTCAAGGATGATCGGCATGATGTGTGACTCGAGATCATCCTCCGCCGCATAATCTGTCAGGTCAAGCAGATATTTTGTGTTGTTCTGGCACATACGCATATAGTCGTCGTCAAACAGATCGATATCTTCGCCGGCATCAAGAGCAGCGCCGATCAGAGTCTTGATATCACGGCCTTTCCATTCAATGTTTACATGGATGCCGGTCTCTTCTTCATAAGCGTCTGCCGCTTCCTGGATGACCTTGGCCTGGTTTTCTGTAGAGTTCCACATAGACCAGTATGTGATCTCGCCTGCCGATCCGGAATCAGAACCCGAATCGCCTCCGTCTGATCCGGAGCCGGAACCAGATCCGCATCCTGCTGCCAGTGTTGCGATCATAGCAGTTGCCAATAACACGCTTACCAATTTCTTTTTCATAATGTTACCTCACCTTCCTTAAAAAATTGGGTTGTTTAGTTCTGCTTTTTGGTATGGGCAAAGCAGGCCCCGATATCAGGAGAATTGCCGGCATGTTCTCCGAAGAAGTCCACTCCGGCGTCTCCTTTTATCCATTTTCCTTTTCCGACAGCGGGGGAGTCTTCTGTAAGTCTGAAGCCCTCACATACCGCGTTCGGATCATCCAGTACCTGATCTGCATTTTCTGCAATGACCGCCCTGTCGTCCTCCTCCGGGATATTCCGGTAATTACAGTACAGATTGTTATGGTATACGGCTTTTTCAGTCTGGTGATGCCAGTCTTCATTTTTTGCCGTTTTTCCTGCATTTATAATAATGTTGTTCTCTACCAGCATCCCGCCTTCCGACATTCCCTGACGGATAAACGGAACACCCTCCGGTATGATAAACGTATTGTTGTATATATGCGCGTCCACATTGCGGACCGGAGTAACTGTGCCGGTCCCGTCATTTACGCTGATATTGTAGCGAAAAATATTGTTTACGCTCTCTCCCTCGCAGAACATGATGCAGCCGCCCTCATTGTCATGGCTGTAATTATACTGATAAACAGTACCGTCTCCGGAATCTGCATCCCAGGCCTCTCCATCCTGATTAAAGCGGGTGGAGAACGCCTCGTTATACTGAAAGAGCGCTCCTTTACATTTCCACGGCCACATAGCAGCCGCTGTCATCCCCGCTCTTTTTCCCGCTTCGGTATATACCTCAGGATTCATATCAAGAGCTATATTTTCTGATACATTATACTGGACCAGAGGCCGGAAACAATACATGGGTGTGATCCCGTCGCCGCCAATATCTTTCAGGCGGTTATGTTCTATCGTCACATGGACAGATCCATATGTCTGTGCGGTCTCATCCGAGATCTCCAGAGTAGTGAATTCTCCGTGCCGGTATGTATATCCCGCCGCTATCCCCCATCTTCTGCAGCGTTCTACTCTGCAGTGATGGATATGGAGTCCGTCGTATCTGGCTACTCCTGTGCGCTCCTCGTCTTCCGGCGCAAGAGCGCATGCGTAAATGCCGCCGTTGTTCAAATGCTTGTCATAAACATTGCCGGTCACGTCATGAATATACAGATTGTCCAGCTCAATCCGGTGAAGCGTTCCCCTGTCTCTTGCAACAATACTGACGCCGGTACGGTTCATCAGATCGCCCTGATTATAATATTCTCCTTCCAGAAGCGCCTGATTCGTGATCTCAATGTTCCGTACAGTGATGTATTCCGCATCGTACAAAAGAACCGCCGATGACACATATCCTTTCCAGATATGAGTCGGACTGTCAAGAGGAGCGCCGTAATTCTGATACCATAAGCCGCTTCCGGCCGCCGCGATCACCGGCAGCCCGCCCTCTCCGTATGCGTCGACTGTAACAGGAAACTCTCTGCTCCCTCCGCCGAAGATATGGAGATACTCCTCCTGAAAGACAGATCCTCTTTCCAGAAGTATCACATCTCCCGGCTCCCTTTTCTGTCTGTTGAGCATCTTAAGACTGCGAAAAGGACTCTTTTCGGATGTACCGTCGTTTCTGTCGTCCCCATGCAGGGTACTGACATAGAAAATACGCTTTGAGTTCATGTTTCCCCCTGTCTTCTTATCTTTTTGCATATGAACTACTTATATCATTGCCGGACAATGCTTTCTATCTTTCTTTTGCTTCATTTTTTATATTCCTTGCCTTTTTTGTGCATTATGTTTAAAAATCAAGGATTGTATGTGTATTTTTATCGCATTTTTCACAATAATTCGACAATATCCGACATGCCCATTATTTAAAGATATCCATATCCACCCAGCGGCTTTCAAATGGTTTCAATTCCATTTTCACTGTTTTACCTTTATCGTTCCAGATGACTGCATCCTGCTCTGTGCGGCTGTTGTTCAGCACGATAAACCTGCCTGCCTCCGGAAAAGCAGTACACTCTACATTCAGGTTCTCGCTGTACCACTTTTTAAGCTCTTCTTCCTTTCCCGCGGCCCAGTACAGCGCGCGCAGGAGCAGACGAACGTTTTCATCCGAGTACTTCAGATCTGTCATGTACAGAGCGCGGCCTTTCCCGTATGTATTCGCGGCCATGAGCACGTTGAACTCATCCGCGAGGATAACGTCTGTGTCCATAGTGCTGATGAACACGCCGTCCTTTTTATGCATCATCTCTTCCCTTACGGCGCCGTCTTCCAGAAGAAAGTGCTCTTTCACAGGCTCAAACGGCCATCTTGCCGTACTCTTTCCCGGCCCCGTCTCACGGTCCACGCCCAGCACGTCGAAGAGCTGGAAGAAATGCCCCTCATACTGGTATGCGGTCGGATCACCGATGCCGATCAGACCTCCGCCGTTATATACAAAATCACGGACCGCACAGACCAGCTTTTCATTTTTCCAGTATTCTCCGCCGCTCCATGAAGTGTATGCATCTCCCGTATTGATAACGACGTCGATATCAGAGGGAATCCCGTTCTCAAGCACTTCGTCAAAGGAAAGGAACGCGACTTCCACATTCATGCCGGACAGACACTCCTGGACGCCGCCCCTGTACGGCTTCGTCCAGTCATTGATATCGTCGTCGATCCATGACCTGATCTTTCCCCAGGCATTTAAGATGCCTACTTTGAAAGGCGCCATATATTTTTTATACTGTTTCGCCGTATCCTTGATCGTGCGGAACTCTTCTGCCAGCACCGCCACATAGTCCATGAAATCCTGTCTTGTCACCGCAAGGCTTAAGTAACCTCCGAAGCCGATGCGGTCCGCCGGATTCTGTACCATCGCACGGCGGATGCCTTTCCAGTATTTCTGGCAGTCTCCTACCGGATCTCCGTCCGGAAAGTTCGGCTTGCCTTCCAGATTTACCGGAAAGAAGTAGGGATACAGCCTTACCTCTTTTACGAGATCGGCAGGAATATCCGCGATCCTCCTGAGTTCTACGCCGCTCATACACGGATTGACGATCGCGTCCAGGCCGATGGATGAAAAATATTTTCCGTAAGGCTCTGATCCGATATGGTGATCGCAGTAGAACATCATCGTCTTTCTGCCTTTCGCATGGACGATGTCCACCCACTCTCTGGCGATGCCTGCCACCGTCCTCTGGATAAAGTCCATCCAGTCTCTGTATTTCTTTGTCGGGATGCTGTTCACATCGCTCATATTCCCCGCCTGTACGATATCCTCAGGCACGAGAGCGTAGCCGTATTCTTTCTCGAACTGCTCCAGCGCGAGAGCGCTCGTACAGTCATGATATCCGATCCAGTCTCTGTAGCGATTTACCAGTTTCCCGTCTATCTGGTCGAAGTTATTTGTAAAATGATAGGCAAGAGAAGTAAATCTCACCACGTCTGTCTGAGGATTCCTGTCCAGCCATTCGTTCAGGAACTCTTTGAAATGTTCTCTTGTAGCCGGCTGATTCGGATCCAGAGGCCGCACATGCTCTCCGGTCCAGTTATTCGTCACATAATTGTACATGGATGTTGTATCCCAGATCTGATACGCCAGGAAACTCACCGTATAGACATGATATTTCTCCGCTCCTGTGATCGTGACAGTGGCGCTCTCTGCGTCATAGCTCCACTTCTCCTCCGGCACTCTCTCGCCGGTGGTCCTGTCGTAGACTTCATACCACTTGCGGCTTGTCTCTCTTGCATCCGGACGGAACTGCTGATCTGACCATCCCTGCATGATGTTGACAGTGACCGTATCCCCAAACGCAGTGACCGGACTTGACATCAGAAATTTCTGCGTCAGCTCATCTTCATGCTCTCTCGCCCAGTCCTGGTCTGCGCGCGTCAGACTTAGTGTAGAGTACACCTCCATACCAAGATCTCCGACACATTCCGGCAGTTCTGTGCCGTCGCTGTTCCGCACGGCGTCCGCCCCCCACTTATCAGCGATCTCCTTTAACAGATCGTCCATCCCCTGCTCAACCGGCAGAGTAATACCTCCCTTTGAACCCATTCCTTTTCCTCCTATTTCCGGCGCCGGGTATCGCCGGCGCTACCATCCCTTGTAGATGGATATTTCGTAGTCTGCAAGTTTTCCCGGCTCCTGTCTTCTCCACTCTCCCGGGGACATTTTCACCAGTTTCCTGAAATTCCTGTTAAAAGTCGACGCTGTGGGAAATCCCACTTTCGCGCGTATCTCTTCCACGCTGTCAGACGTATCCGTGAGCAGGATACAGGCGTTCTGTATGCGCACCATATTGATATATTCAAGCGGAGACGTATGCGTGATCTTCTCAAAGATCCTGCGAAAATGCGTTTCGCTCACATGGCACATCTCCGCCAGCGACGATACCCTGATCTCCTCCCGGTAATGTCCGGCGATGTATTCCATCGCTTTCATCACCCGTTCTTCTCCCTGGCCGCCGACGCGCCGGAACGTCTGATGTCCGTTCCCGCCTCCATGGGCCAATCTGGATATCTCAGACAGCAGAGCGATCAGATAACCTGTCACACTCTCTTTGTACAACTCTTTCCGGCTGCGCATTTCCTCGATGATATCAGCGATGAGTCCGGCTATCTTTTCATTCTGCTCAAAAGTGCTGATAAACGCTTCCTGCTCCACACGCTTTAAGATCCTGTCCGCCATGGCCGGCCTGTCCCTGTACTGCCGATTCAGAAATCCCTCCACATCGATGAACAGATATTCCCATCGGCTGACAGTATTGCCCCTGCTCCTTGTGCGGTGAGGAAAGTTTCTCGGTATCACTGTAAAAACTCCCCCCTCATATCTGCACTCCCGGTCGCCGAGTATCATACAGCCGTCGCCGTAATAGCAGTATCCGATCTCCAGGTAGTTATGGAAATGCATGGCCTCCCTGCCATAATTGAGGATCCATCTCTCGCCAAGAAGAGCGATCAGATAAATATCTGACGGCATTTCGTAGTAGCGGAATTCCAGATGCTGTCTGATCTTTTGTTGCTTTTTGTTATCTTCCATGCTTTTTACATTAAATCGACTGTCATTTTGCACAATTTCTTTCGATGTGTCTATCATAACACAGCTTTCCCCTGTTTTATTTTCATAAATACACTTGTTTTGTGCAATTTCAACCATCCCGTTCAGACGCCTTTTATGTTCGCGGCGCTGACGATATTCTCCCACAGGTTGCAGCTCGGGATCGCTCTTTTACCGTTTTCTCTTTCCAGATACAGAAGTCTTTCCTCTTCCAGCTCCTCCAGCTTCTCCGCTCTGCCGTCCAGCCAGGATTCGATCCGTCTTTTTGCAGAATCAAGCCTTGCCGCCACGCCGGATATGCGGATATCCAGCACTTCAAAGCCGTTGGGCTTATACTCCTCAAGCCAGAGTTTCTCCCGCTCCCTCCTCAGTTCCTCTGTCAAAGAGATCAGCTCCAGAAGTTCTTCTGAGGCAATCTTCTTTAAGGCTGCTCTGTCTTCGCTCAGATATGCATTTCTTATCCTTGTCCCCAGCGTGCTCTTTGACGCGTCCACGAGAGCGAGCAGACGGTAATACCGATAGAGCCCTTTCATCTTTCCCGCTCTTTTCTCAGCTTCCCCAAGCTTCCGCGCCAGTTCGGTATAGTACTCTCCAAGCCCCAGATCCCCGAACTGTCTGTCAAAGATGCCTGTAAGAGGATCCTGATAAAAGATCGTCTTGGAAGGATTCGCAAACTTCTCATTGTGCGCTCCCGTCCCGGGGATATTGTCAAAGCGGTTCAGCAGGAGCATGTCTTCCCAGGATTCGCCGCAGAGCATCTGCATGATCTGTTCCATCCGCTCCGCATCCACCTCTTCCCCGTACATACGGGCGCTGTATGCAGCCATCATGGGCAGTCCCGCCTGCATGGGCGTCTCCGCCCCGTTATCCAGCCAGAGCGTCAGAAACGTATCCCGCACCCCTGCCTCCTTTATTCCCTCAAAGGCGGCTCTTGAAGCGTCCAGCGCTTTTGCATAGTTGGGCGCCAGTCCGTTCCAGATCCAGGACGCTCCGGCAAAGCACACCTTGTCCGTCAGTTTCCTGTGGAGACGCGCCATCCGGGCATACCGTTCTTTGTCATGGCCTTCATAGTCCCAGTAGACAAGCGTCACAGAGCGGTCCGGCCTCTCTTCTTCCGGCCATTCGTGATCCGCCGGTACATTATAGTAGTCTCCGCCGCCCGCTTTCACAAAAAACATATCGCTCCAGATCATAGGCTCCAGATCATATTTCCTGCAGATCTCCAGCACCCGGTCAAGATGCTTCTTGATCAGTTCTCCCTGATCCGGAACCCCGTTTTTCTTCCTGTAATTGCCGTATCCCAGATAAAACGCTTCGTCCATCCCAAGATGGATCTTTCTGGATGTGTACATGCCTGTCAGCGACTTGAGCATGGCCTCGATGAGCTGATACGTCTTTTCCTCCCCTGCTATCAGGATATCCTCGTCGTCCCTGTAGCCCATCATGGCCGGCCAGCGCAGAAGAGTCCGCAGATGAGCCAGCGTCTGCACGCAGGGGATCATCTCTATGCCGAACATTGCCGCATACGCATCACACTCCCTGATTTCTTCCCTTTTATACCGTCCGCGCAGAGCTCCGAAATACGGATATCCCTCCACCTCGTATGTATCCTCTGTGTAGAGAAAGAGACGGCTGTACCCGAGGAGAGCCATCTGGCGGATACGCTCTTTAACCACATCCACTTTCAGGACGCCGTTTCTCGAACAGTCAAACATCACTCCGTGATATCCGGCGCACCCCTCCTTTTCTCCCCGGCCGCTGCCGAGAAGAAGTTCACCCAGTCCGCGGAAAAATCCGGTGGCCGATCCGTAGATAAGGGTTACCCCTTCCGGCTGCCGCTCAGTCTTAAAAGCGGCGTATCCGAGCGTTCTGTCAAGTCTGCCTTCAAGCGTCAGAGCGTCTTTATCGTTCTCCCCCTCTTGTACGTCCCGGGGCTGCACCATCCATCCACGTTCCTCCAGGATCTCTCTGACCGCTCCATCCTCGATGTTTTCCATAGTGCCAAGATATATTTTTTTCATTGTCTTCTCCCTTCCTCTTGCTTTTCTTGTAATGTTGTTTTATCATGGTTTCCGATTTATTTCAATGACTGCGTATATTTCGGGCAGATACCTATCAGGAAAGGATTTGGGAAAACATGAAAAACAGAAACAAAAACGGGTGTATGTGGTACGATACAGACGGCGCTCCCATCCAGGCGCACGCCGGCATGATCCTTAAATTCAAAGATACATATTACTGGTACGGACAGAATATGGGCGGTGAGACAGACTTTAAGGACACCGGTCTGCACAGAGTAGATTTTATCGGATTTTCCTGCTACTCCTCCGCCGACTGCATCCACTGGAAGAACGAGGGCCTTGCGCTTTCCGCGTGCAGCGAGCCGGGACACCCGCTGCATCCGTCCCGCGTGGGCGAACGTCCCAAAGTGCTCTACAATGAAAAAACCGGAAAATTCGTCCTCTGGTTCCATCTTGACTCCAGCGACTATCTTGCCGCTCACGCAGGCGTAGCTGTATCGGATTCTCCCACCGGCCCGTTCCGTTTCGTCCGGGAGATCAGTCCAAACGGCTACGACTGCCGGGATATGACGCTCTTTCAGGACACGGACGGGAAAGCATATCTGATCTACAGTTCCGACTGGAATAAGACGCTGCGCATCGCACAGCTCACAGATGATTTTCTCGATGTAAACGGCGTCTTCAGTCACGCTTTTCCGGAGCAGGAGAGAGAGGCGCCCGCCATTTTCACAAAGGACGGCATCTATTACATGATCACTTCCGGATGTACAGGGTGGGATCCCAACAACGCTCTTTTCGGTACTTCCAGAAACGTATTTTCCGGCTGGAAGCTGATCGGCGATCCGTGCACCGGCGAAAACGCACGGCAGACTTATTTCGGGCAGAGCGCTTATATCTTTGAAAAAGACGGGACGCATTATCTCATGCTGGATCACTGGATACCGGAGGACCTCCAGGCGTCCGGGTACAGCATCCTCCCATCCGGGTGGACAAGGGGCAGCTTACGATCTCTTTTTGCGAATATACAGATCTCTGAGCTTGCTTTTCCATATGGATTGTATTATTGTTTATTAAAAATGCAGAAGCTGCTTCCCGCGTGGGAAAGGAGGAGTTGCCATGAATAAAAAGCCAAATATCATCCTGCTCATGACCGATCAGCTCAGAGGCGACTGTCTGGGCTACGCCGGACACCCCGACGTCAAAACGCCCTATCTCGACACATTAGCCTCTCAGGGAGTTAATTTCGACCGGGCCTACAGCGCCTGCCCGAGCTGCATCGCCGCCAGGGCCGCCCTGCATACGGGCATGGAGCAGAGTCATCACGGAAGAGTCGGCTATGAGGACAATATCCCATGGCTGTACGAACACACGCTTGCCGGAGAACTCACAAAAGCCGGCTACTACACCCAGTGCGTGGGCAAAATGCACGTCCATCCTCTCAGGAATTATCTCGGTTTCAACAATGTGGACCTCCACGACGGATATCTCCATGCCGCCCGCTACGGAAGCGTCTCCTACCGGGAATCCCAGTTCGTGGCGGACGACTATTTCTACTGGCTGAAAAAAGAACTGGGCGCAGACGCGGATGTAACGGATACCGGTGTGGAATGCAACAGTTATCTCGCACGTCCGTGGATGCACGAGGAGAAATACCATCCCACCAACTGGGTTACCGACCGCTGTCTGGACTTCCTGCGGAGAAAGGATCCTGATCAGCCCTTTTTCCTGATGGCCTCCTATCTGCGTCCTCATCCGCCTTTTGATGCGCCGCAGTACTACTTTGATCTCTATAAAGACAAGGACCTGAGGAAGCCTTTCGTGGGCACATGGGAAAGCGACGAGTATCTGAAACGCGACGGGCGGATCTTCGACTCAAAAACAGGCCCTGCTGATGAAGAGCTGATCCGTCAGGCGCAGATCGGATATTATGCCTGCATCACCCATCTGGATCACCAGATCGGCCGCCTTATCATGGCTCTGATCGAACAGGAAGTGTACGAAGACACCATCATCCTCTTCACCGCCGACCACGGAGAGGAGCTGTGCGATCACCATATGTTCCGGAAGTCGCGGCCTTATGAGGGAAGCTGCCACATTCCGTTTCTGATCCGGGCGGGGAAAAATGTACCCTTTGCCGTCGTCCCGTCCGGTATATGTCACAGTATCGTGGAACTGCGCGACGTCATGCCCACGCTCCTGTCGGCCGCCGGGGCTTCGATCCCCGACTCCGTAGACGGAAAGGATCTTCTTCCCCTTGCAGCCAGCCCCGAAAAATCTGTCAGGCAGTGGCTCCACGGGGAACATTCCTATGGGGAATACTCCAACCACTGGATCGTCACAGAGACAGACAAATACATCTGGCATACTGTCACCGGACAGGAGCAGTACTTCGATCTGAGAGAAGATCCCCATGAGCTGACGGATCTGATAAACGACGACAGGCGCACAGACCGGATCAGCTTTCTCCGCGCCTGCCTGATCGAGTCACTCAAGGACCGGCCCGAAAGATTCACGAACGGAGAGAGGCTCATCCCGGGCCGCCCTTATCCCGAGACGCTGGATCACATCAGAAACGCCTGAGTACTGTCAGTAAACACAGCCCTGCCGAAAACAGACCTGCGCATCCGCTTTCTTTTGAAAGCCGGACACGCAGGTCTGTTTATACTTCTATGGCAGGTTCAGTTGTCAGATCTCGTACCAGTAGATGCCGTTTGCCTCCAGTTCGAGTTCAAAGCTCGTACCGTCACCCTTAAATACCGTTGTAGTCTGGGGTTCATAAGTGTTGTTTACCACACAGTATTTTCCGTTTTTCACATAAGCATGTACTTCTACATTGTAGTTTGTGCTGAACCATCTGTGCAGTCCCTCTTCATCATGGGACGCCCAGAGGATCGAGCGGTACAGAAGCCGGCTGTTCTCAAAACTGTACGGAAGCCCGCTGATATATACGCTGCGCCCTTCTCCGAAGTCTCTGACGGCAAGCTGCACTTCCCTGTCGATCTGCCTGAGGATTGTAGTGCCTTCATAGGCATAGATATTTTTCTTTCCTTCGCCGAAGTCGATCTCATCTCCGCAGTCTTCTGTGATAAAGTGTTCATGCTCATCCCAGTTGTATTTATCTACATTCAGGGTAAATCCGTTCTCTTCCTCTACTCCCATAACTGTGGCAAGCTGGAAGAAATGTCCTTCGTGCTGGTGCGCGGCAGGTTCTCCCACTCCGATAAAGCCGCCGCCGTTGTATATGAACTTCTTCACTGCAGTGATGATCTTCTCGTCTGTCCAGTTCTCCCCGCCGGTATATGCTGTATCTGCATCTCCCACGTTCAGGACGACGTCGATATCATCAAGGATATCCGGATTGCTGCGGATATCGTCAAAGCTGATCCAGCGGACGTCAAAAGGCGCGCCGCTGAGCGCCTCGATGACGCCTGCATAGGAATAGTTCTGTTTATAGTAAATGGCATGATGCACCATATGGTTGCCCCAGGCTCTCATCTTTCCCCAGCAGTTCAGGACCGCCACTTTCTTCACGCAGTAAGGCGTCGTCCCCCTGATATTGTCATACAGGGTACGGAACTCCTGGAATACGCTCTCCACATAGTCGATGAAGTCCGGAAACTGCATGGCCAGTTTCAGATAGCCGCCGTATCCGATGCGGTCGATCGGCTTCCTTAAGATCGCACGTCTCGCTGTCACCCAGTTCACCTTGGCCTCTTTCACAGGATCTCCGCCCTCATGGAACGTATCCGGGAAAAAGTAGGGCAGAAGACGTCCCTCTGTATACTTCACGCCGTCGATGTCGCTGATAAGACGCAGAGTAGCTCCGTTCCCCACACTTCCGACGACCGCGTCCAGTCCCACATTTTTGAACTCGTCCATAAAGGGCTCCATGCCGATCCAGTGATCGCCCAGAAACATCATAGCTTCCTTTCCGCACTCATGAGTGATGTCCACCAGCTCTTTCGCCAGCTTTGTCACCTCTCTTCTCTGAAAATCCTGGAAGTCTCTGAACTCTTTTGACGGGATACGGTATGTATTGTTCATATAGCCCTGATCGATAATGTATTCCGGGCGGAACTTATACCCCGCTTCCTTTTCAAACTGTTCCAGTATATACGGACTGACAGACGCAGAATATCCGTACCAGTCCACATATTTTTCCCTGGCCAGCTCATCAAAGACGAGAGTGAACTGGTGGAAAAACGTCGTATAGCGGATCACGTCCACATGGGGATTCTCCGCGATGAACCTGCGCAGGCGATCCCTGGAATATTCCCTTGTCTTAGGCTGGCGCACGTCGAAAGTGATCTGTTTCTCAAAGTTTGTCCAGCCGTTTGTCACAGCGTTGTACATATGCACCGGATCCCACATGATATAAGCCAGAAAGCTCACCGTATAATCATGGAACAGCGCGGCGTCCCGGATCGTCACATCTCCGCTCTGACTGTCATAACTCCACTGATCTGTCGGAACTGTCTCTCCCGTTGTGCGGTCGATCACTTCCCACCAGCGGGTAATGTCATCACGGTCATTTACTTTCAGCATATCCGGATACAGGTGATCCATCAGGTGGATAGAAAGGCTGCTCTCCACCGCCGTGTAAAACGGCGTCATAATATACATCTGCTGTATCTCGTCAGGATTTGCTTTCGCCCACGCGTTATCCTTTCTTGTCGTATAATATGTGGAGTATACTTTGGCGTCCACATCTCTCAGTTCTTCGGGATAATCCGTTCCGTCACAGTCGCGGATTGCGTCAGCTCCCCACCGTTCTACCAGTTCTAATGTCTCCGGCACTACGTCGACGTCTGTGGGTATAGTAACCCGTCCTTTCGTATGTTCTTTCACTTCTGTCTCCTTTCCTTTCTGCATAATGGCCTCCAGTTCCTGTTACATAGTATTCATTCGGTCATTTTTCTCAAAATAAGCATAGAGGAAAAGGGAAATTCCGTCAATTTGCATATTGCTCACATTTTTAGGATTCTTGCTCCCGGTGTCTTCCGCAGCTCTAATTTTTTACACTGTGATGGCAAACATAACCCGCCGTGTCGATCGCCTTGAACTTATATCCCAGATCCTGATAGTATTTCAGGACTGCCGGGAGCGCTTCCACTGTCGCATCTTTTGTCTGCAGGTCATGAAACAGGATCATCACCTGGTTCATCCTGTCTGTCATCGAATCCGACCTGATCGCTTCCACGCCATGGCCCGCCCCGTCTCCACTGTCGAGATTCCAGTCGTAATACTGATAACCCCTCTTCTGCACTTCCCCGACGAGCTTCGTCATGATCCCCTTGTTGTACTTAGCGGACACCATATTAGACGAGCCCCCGGGAAAACGGATAAAACGCGGCACATATCCGATCTGCTCCTCCGCCACTTTCCCAACACGTTCAAGGTCTTCAAAGTATGCCTTTTCAGACGCGTAGACTTCACTGTAATTGTGCGTATACGTGTGCAGACCTATTGTGTGTCCCGCATTATACGCTTCCCTGATATACGGACGACATTCTTCATTTGCTCCTGTAATAAAAAATGTAGCTTTGGCGTTATACTGCTCCAGGATATCCAGTACTTTCTTTGTATTTTCAGACGGGCCGTCGTCAAACGTAAGATAAACGACCTTTTCCCCGTCTTTTGGCTCCGTCGTACCTGTAGCCCTTCCGGGGCGAACGGAAAACGCATCCTTTCTCCATCTGTTGACGACTTTCTGCGTGAAGTTCCTCATGACCTGGGCGCGCTTGCTCTCCACTGACACAAAGTGTCTGGCGGCAGCCACTCCGATTCTGTTCTCCATGCCGTTTGCCGCCATACAGAACACTGTTCCCACGATCACAAAACATGTCAGAGCGCACAGGATGATCCCATTTTTACCAATGCGGCGTATACCCCGCCTTTTTCTTCTCTCCATCTTAAAACTCCTCATTCGTATCTTCTTCGGTCAGAATATTTCTTATATTTATCATCTATTATCTGTTACCGTAATTGATTATACTGAGGACATTTTAAGAAATTACTGGCATTTATTTAATAATTCTTAACTTTCATCGAAAGAACACATTAACTCCATAAAAACAGCTAAGTCATGACTTCAGCATGACTTTCTGTCCATCCACATCTATATTCTCCAAATTCTGAAAAAACCAGCCGTGTGATCTCGGAGAAAAACGGATGATCACCGGGATCCAGCTATCATTGACAGACAGATAAAGATACTGCCCTGATC
Source organism: uncultured Mediterraneibacter sp. (assembly GCA_944375765.1). Classification (GTDB taxonomy): domain Bacteria; phylum Bacillota; class Clostridia; order Lachnospirales; family Lachnospiraceae; genus Mediterraneibacter. The sequence goes on from CALWAR010000019.1 coordinate 55,973, forward strand.
TGATATTTACACTTTTGGATCGTTCTTCATCAGTAATATAAATGCCTGTTTTAGGATTGGTATTTAATACTCCTTTTATCATGTACTACAGCTCCTTTCATCAGAATTTCTGCTTCCCTGACAGGGTAATACGGGAGTAACCCCGTATTCATCGCTATAGTATAGAAAACAAATATGAACATATATGGGGTTTTTTGTAAAATGTTTTTTAAATATCTAAAAATTCAGAAAAATATATCATTAAAAAAAAGTGTAAAGAAAATAAAAAAAACGCTTGATTTTTCTCCAAAGTCTGCTATAATAACCATGTTGCTTATGACAGGCAATAATAATGCGGAATGGTGTAATTGGCAGCACAGCAGACTCTGACTCTGTTAGTAGGGGTTCAAGTCCCTTTTCCGTAGCTGGGAATTTGCGAAGAGCATGTTCCCTTTTTTATCGGAGTGTGGCTCAGCTTG
>CALWAR010000020.1 GCA_944375765.1 uncultured Mediterraneibacter sp.
AGGTGGAATACTCGGAGGACAGCAGGTAGGCGTTGGAGCCGGTAATGTAGATGTCGCAGTCCAAGTCTACCCGGAAAGAATTGACCGCATCTTCCCAGGCGTCGATTCGCTGCAGCTCGTCAAAGAAGAGATACATCCGCTTGCCCGGAACGGCTTTTTCCTTTACATAGTGGTATACCTCATCTGAGGTCATGCTCCGAAAATCGTGGGATTCAAAGTTCATCTCCACGATCTGTTCCCGTTGGATGCCGGTTTCCCGTAGGTGCCGGATCATCAGCTTCAGCAGGCTGGATTTGCCGCAGCGGCGGATGCCGGTAATAACCTTTACTGGTTCCGTGTCCTGGAAACCAATCAGCTTTTTCAAGTACCGATCCCGGTTCTTGAGTTCATGTGCTTCTATCATAGCGCATTCCTCCTGTTGCTTCTATCATAGCACAAATCCTCTGAGCGATCAAGTTTATGCTGTTGCAAGCATAAACTTATCATTTTCGACAAAAAATGCCCTATCAGATAAACAACAGACCACGGCTGTCATAAACCGAAGCTCCCGTATCGTTGCCACAGCGGATCGCCCGATCAAGGGCCATGATAGTGGCAACGTCACCGTCTATTTTTTCTGTAGATTTTTCCTTGTCCGCCTTGATATTGCCATTGTTTCCGATACGGGTACGGCCACAACGAAGTTTACAATCCAGGTTGCTCCCGCCGCTGAGGATAACACACAGCCTTTACAGACAGTGCAGACAGGCGATAACAGCAATATCGCGCTGTGGATCGTACTTCTGCTCATCAGCGGCGGTGCAGGGATCGTCCTGTCCGCAGGTTACGTTAAACGCAGGAAGAACTAAGAAAACAAAATAATATTTACAGTAGGGGCGGCGACGGTCCATACCACCATCCGCCCCTGCCTGTTATAAGAATCACCCGGAAAGGAGGAGAGTTTCATGGTGCATGATTAATCAAAGATAATTTCGGTGGTGTTTCGCAGCTCCGAATTATTCCACCCAACGATGGCTGACAAGTAAACCAAAACCAGTTGAGAGCGGCTTTGCCGCCGTCATGTATAGAAGGTACAAGGATGTCCAGTAAAAAGAAAATAACAGTTGTTGTCAACAAAGCCTGGGAATATGAACCGTTCTTCAATGCGATTACAAATTCTGTCCTTCGCGCGAAAGGTTTGCCGGATCCCACGGACATTGCTGAGGTCAGTGAACCGATGAGAATACCGCGCGCAAAGATGTCTTTGATGAATATTGATGTGGTATTTCGCTGCGTCCAGAATATGATGGATCCTAACGTGAACAAATCAAATTCTGAAGCCAAGATGGTGCATATGCCCGGTTATCTGGCAACTGATAATGTGGACCTAATAATCAGTGTCAGCACGGCAGAATCAACGCCTGAGCTTGCAAATATACTGGCTCGATCCAAGGATGCAAGTATTAACGGTTCGGTCATTATTGGCAATAGATTCTTCATGAGCAACCAGCGGGCTGTAGAGGGAGATCACCCTGAAAGCAATTTAGATGTTAAAAAATATGTACAATACAGTGATGAACGCTTTGCCATACTGTATCGTAAAATCAATGCTGTTTCATCCCAGGTCGTAAAAAATTTTATACCGCAGAAAAATGCGCCCGCGCCTAAAATGTTTTTACATGCATCAGACGAACTGGCGTCTGTTGGCGTAGTTAATATTGTTCATTACGAAAATTATCCAAAAGCTGATGAGAACTCCTTGAAAGAGTTTCGTAAGTCTGGAATTGCAGATATGCCTGCGTGCTTGGAAACGACTCATGGGATCGTCAGCATGGCAGCCAATCCTGACGGTATGCCCCCCATTCCTGTGATTTTTGTTTCTCCGATCACGGACAGGTATTTGCATTTCAGTTCTGATGTTGACGACGTACAGAACTATGTGGCAGCATTTAATTCGGGTATCGCAGTTGGGGAAATGCTTGTACTTATCAATAGCCTGTTTCATGGAAACTGATTGAGGCACAGATGGCAGTTTCTGATGGCCTTTTACCCTCCGATTTGTCCGGGATCCGCATACTGTTCTGAAGTACAGGCAGAATAATAAGAGCCGGCAGTCTGATCCGCTCAGGCTGCCGGCTCTTAAATGTGTGGAAATCCGGCAACAGATGTATATGTGTTACAGATCCGTTTCAGGCGCATAATCCGCAGCGATGTTTTCTTCCACATCATCCTCGGTAGAATGCTCCTGCACCGCTGTCCGGCTCACAGAGAGCTGCGAAAGAGACTCTATCCTCTGCTTTACTGATTCCATAATGGCAGAAAGACGGCTTTCATCCATATATTCTTCCGTTCCCTCTGCGCTCAGGACACTTTCGATCAATCCGTCTGCATCCGCCAGTCTGTCAAAATCGATCCAGCTAAAATCAGACACCAGCTTTAACTGCTCTGCGTGATGGTTTTTAAAAGGCTTGCAGATCACTTCTTTCCCCGAGCGTATCTGTACCGGCATCTTATCATAGCCCAGCGAGGAACCGCTGTCATAGACCGGCGCAAATCCAAGCCACTTGAGTGTTTCCGCTTCTCGCAGCACACCGAAATTGTTAAAATGCCGGTCTTCATTGGCGATGATATAATCCAACACGATCATGCGGTCAAGGAAAGCTACAGCGCCCTGAATGCCAAGCGCCTCACAGCAACGGACAAAATGCTGATATACCGAAACACTGTTGCTTTTTTTCTGCGTCTTGAGGATACGCCATGCCGGAACCAGCTCCGTATCCCTTGTAACAAAGTCTTCACACACGCTGTAAGGCGCGCCTTTGCTCCAGATGACCTGATACGGCACATGGGGGATACCAAGGCGTTCCATGATCCCGGCGGCGATAACCTCATTAAAGGGCTGCTGACGGAACGGATTACTGCCGCCTTTTACCAGAAGCCGTTTTCCATCCATGATCTTCCAACGCTTTTTCAGGTTGCCATCCGAAGTATTGTCCGGGGAGGAAAAGTCCAAACCATCCGCTTTCTTATCTTCCCCGAACAGAACGTCGCCGATATCGTCTGAAAAATCGTTGTCAAAAAAGTTGACGGCGCCCGGTCAGCGACACCTTTTTTTACCGCGATTCCTACAGGAAGATGTTCCGGCGCATAGACCATGCCGATCTTTTGTATAAAGCCGGTGGCCTCATCTAATTCCATCTCCGCCACGGCGATCCGTTTATGCATCAGGGTACATTTCAAACTGTTCACCTCATTTCGCTTTCTGCCAGACACTGCCGTCCTGGTTTTCAGGCTGCGAAGCTGAGCCTGCAGCCATCCGTTTTAATGGATTATATCCTTTATTAACTCCTTTCGTCAATGAAACTTTGGCATTAGTCTTGATGAATTGATGGGGTAAGAACCGCAGATTTCCTCTTTTTTGCCCGACTACTCCATGATGGCGCGGACCGGCGGATGAACCCCGTTTCCGTATCAGAGAACTTATCCCGGATACATATCTCTATGAGCGGGAAGAAAATAAGTAATACACAGAATATTCACTAAAATTAAAGAAGTATAAACAATTCTAAAATAAGTGATAAAGTCACTGACAAAACCGGATTCTTCTGTTAAAATGCAAGCGTAACGTGAAACAGATGTTTTGAACTCAGGGATTCATTCACAGGAGGAGCGGCTTATGTCTTTAGAATATTATTATAGATTGGTCAACAGTGGTATCGGTAAGAAAGTAAAAGAAGTCTTAAACGGACTGTTTCCCGGATTGATCCCGGAGCCGGCGCCGGTCAGAGTACCGGTGAGGCGGCCGGAGAGGAGACCCGGAGATTTCCGGAATGGAAGACAATGAATAAGTGAATATGAAAAAGCAATGAAAAATCAATGAAAAAGCAGCGCTGCGTCAGGCGGAGACATTACCCGATGCGGCACTGCTTTTTGGCGGCAGGAGTTATGCAGTCGGAGAAAGGATCATACAGATGAAACAATCAGAACAGGAATATCTCAAAGAGATCATGCGTGTGGCGTCCGGCGGCCCCTACACTCCGGACTGGGAGTCTCTGGGAAAGTTTACGCCCCCGGCATGGTTTACGGACAGCAAGTTTGGCATTTTTATACACTGGGGCCTGTACAGTATTGCGGCCCATGCTAACGAGTGGTACTCCCGTAATATGTATATACAGGAAAAGGAAGAGTGGGAATATCACCGGAAAACATTCGGAGAGCACACAAAGTTCGGATATAAAGATTTTATTCCTATGTTTACTGCCGAAAGGTTTGATCCCGGGGAATGGATCTCTCTTTTTAAAGAATCCGGGGCAAAATATATCTTTCCGGTGGCGGAGCATCACGACGGTTTCCAGATGTACAGAAGTGATATCTCGAAATACAATACATGGGATATGGGCCCCCGCAGGGATATCCTCGGGGAACTTAAAAAGGCGGCTGCAGAAGAGGATATCATTTTCTGCACTTCCTCTCACAGGGCAGAACACTGGTGGTTTATGGGACATGGAAAAGAGTTTGACAGCGATGTAAAGGAGCCGTTAGAGCGAGGGGACTTTTACTGGCCTGCTATGCCAAAGCCGCATGAGGCGGATCTGCAGAGCCGTCCTTACCCGGACAGGGAATTCCTTGATGACTGGCTTCTGCGCACCTGTGAGATCGTGGACAGATATCGCCCGTCTTTGATCTATTTTGACTGGTGGATCCAGCACGAGGCGTTTAAAGAAGTGCTGAAGATCTTTACTGCGTATTATTATAACAGGGGAAAACAATGGGGAGAGCAGACAGCAGTCTGCTATAAACATGATGCACTTATGTTCGGCAGCGGTATCGTAGAGGTGGAGAGAGGCGCTCTGGCGGATGCAAAACCTTATGTCTGGCAGACGGATACAGCTATCGCGAAAAACTCATGGTGCTATACGGACACACTGGAATATAAGACAGGCAGGCAGATCATCCATATGCTGATCGAAGTGATCAGTAAGAACGGAAACATGCTGCTCAATGTAGGGCCGGGAGGCGACGGATCGATCCCGGAGGATGACCGGCGAATCCTTAAAGAGATCGGTGCATGGATGCAGAAGAACAAAGATGCCGTTTACGGCAGCAGACCGTGGAGAAAATCAGGCGAGGGAAATGTCTGCATACATGAGGGCCAGTTTACCGACAATGACGAGCTCCAGTATACAGAGGCGGATATCCGGTTTACAGTACGCGGGGACAGCATTTATGCCTTTATTATGCGTTTTCCGGAGAACGGAGAGGTTACGATACGTTCGCTGGGGGATTCTGCGGATCAGAATACAGCGGAATTTCATGGTCTGATCGAAGATGTCAGTATACTCGGATACGCGGCGGCATCTGTGAAATGGACGAAAGATAGTTCCGGACTGCATCTTAAAGTCGGAGGCGTCAGGACCGATCTTCCGGTGACGGCACGGATACGGATAAAATAGAATACCGCTACATTTGTACAGAATATTTGTTTACGGGGAGGATGAAGATGAAAACAGGGACAAAGATACGGGCGATATGGTGTTCTCTGCTGCTTGCCTTTTCACTGGCAGCCTGCGCCGGTCCGGGCGGGGATTACGCTCAGAGCGGTACTGCTGATCACAATAATACAGACGACGGTTCATCAGTACAGGCTGCTGATACGATTGAGGATGTACCGGAGTACAGCGGGGAACCTTATGTAGAGATCAATGATAATCAGCCGGAGTTTGAGGAGTATGAACTGACAACGGTTCCGTTTGAAGAGTACAGTGAACTGGATGAACTGGGCAGATGCGGCGAGGCAGAGGCGTGCGTGGGAGAAGAGACCATGCCCGAAGAAGACCGGGAGAGTATCAGCAGCGTGGAGCCCACCGGATGGGAGAACCGGCAATATGACAGTGTGGACGGCGGCTACCTCTATAACCGTTGCCACCTGATCGGATTCCAGTTGACCGGGGAGAACGCCAACGAGGAGAACCTCATAACAGGAACCCGCTATATGAACACAGAGGGGATGCTTCCCTTTGAAAATATGGTTGCCGATTATATCCATGAGACGGATAACCATGTTCTGTACAGGGTTACTCCTGTCTTCGAGGGAGAAGATCTGGTCGCCACAGGCGTACAGATGGAGGCTAAGTCGGTAGAAGACGGCGGAGCCGGGATCTGCTTCAATGTTTATGTATATAATGTACAGCCGCAGATCACGATCAACTATGCCACAGGAGAAAACTGGGAGAGTTCAGGAACTGACAGTGTGGAGACAGATGCGGCCAAAACAGAATCCGGAACCTATATAATAAATGAAAATACAGATAAATTCCACGATCCGGACTGCTCCGGCGTGGATGATATCAAAGAGAAAAATAAAAGAGAGTTTACAGGAACCAGGGATGAGCTTATTGAGGAGGGATATGAACCTTGCGGGAGGTGTAAACCGTGATCCCAGGCACAGCGATCAAAATATAAAAGTCCGGACTGACTGATTAAGTACTTTACATTTTCCACATTTTATGCTAGGATAGTTAAGGCTGCAAGAGAGGAAGCGATATATTCCTTTCTGTCAGTCGGAATGCGTCTGTAGCTCAGTGGATAGAGCGATGCCCTCCGGAGGCATGTGCAGCGGTTCGACTCCGCTCAGACGCTTTTAGTCCGATCCCGGAAAGTGCTTTAAAGATGGTATCTAAGGCATTTTCCGGGATTTTTATTTTCAAAAGAGGGTATAAAAGGGCAAATTATAAGATCTCCATATCCCTGCCCCGCTTTATATGAGATTGATCTTTTTCTTCATGATATAATGCGTGATGATATACTGGACGATCATAACGATAAACATAAGCACGCCGCTCAGCAGGAATATTCTGAACATGTAATCGGCCATTGCCGCTCCCTCTGCCTGATAGAATGTGTATCCGGGGAAACACCCAAGCAGCACCATAAGAACCAGGCTCACGATCTGTACCACAAAAGAAGTGATAAAATACACGGCGATCGCACAAAGCACCCGGTGTCCGGGAAAGAGCTGCCCTACTGCGATGCAGAAACAGATCATCACTACTGTGCTAAAGCAGCCTGCAAGAGCAAATAAAAATACGATAAGGCCGAACGTGCTGACCGACATTCCCAGTTCGTTGGTCACAACAGAGGCAACGCTGCTGTAAGCTTCTGTGACATTCCTGCCGGTCACAAGGATGAGCAGGCCTACAGTGATGACAATGACGTCAACTGCCAGGAGGATGTATCCTGACAGGAGCTTCCCCCACAGATGCTGCACACCCGAGACAGGGAGCGTCCAGGAGAGGTACCCCTCTTTGCTGAAAAGATTTCGGTAAAAGCGAAATACGATCTGGAGAGAAGTACACAATGCTAATGCCGAAACAAGGACGATATAAATGGTTGAGAACAGCACGATGGATGTGATCAGAAGTTCCGGCGGCGAATTAAAATCCAGTCTGTTCACATAGATGAGACGTAGCGTAAGGCATATAAAAAGATAAATGCCGTGAAGCAGAATGAAGAGTTTTGCAGCAGATTTCAGGTCGTATTTGATTAGTTTTCCTAACATTTAAATACCTCCCGGAATAAAGCGTCCACGGATTTCCCGTATTCGGTCCGCACTTCGTCAGCCGTAGCGTTTAAAGTAAGCTGACCGTTCTGCAGGAAAAGGACACGGTCCAGCACATTTTCAATGTCTGAGATCAGGTGCGTAGATATCAGGACGGTGGCATTTTCATTATAGTTCGTCAGGATTGTCTGAAGGATATAATCTCTGGCGGCAGGATCTACCCCTCCGATCGGTTCGTCGAGGATATACAGATCAGCGTCCCTGCTCATGACAAGGACAAGCTGTACTTTTTCTTTCATTCCCTTTGAAAGGGCGTCCAGTCTCGCGTTCCTGTCGATCTCAAGAGCGCTGAGCATCCTGACTGCGCGCTCCATACTGAAATTGCTGTAAAAATCCGAATAATAACTGAGCATGTCTTTTACCCTCATATGCCCATTGAAAAAGCTGCGGTCCGGCAGATAGGATACGATCTTTTTCGTATCTGTTCCCGGAGCGAGCCCGCTGATCATGATATGTCCGTCGCTGGGGACAAGCAGTCCGTTGGCGAGTTTGATAAGTGTGGTCTTCCCGCTTCCGTTCGGGCCGAGCAGTCCTACGATCTGTCCGCGCTCCAGTGAGAATGTCAGATCCGAAAGCGCAAAGAAACTGCCGTATTTTTTTGTCAGACGGCGACATTCAAGAATCGGTCTCATTATATTTCCCCCTTTAATGTTTCCTGTATGAGTTCCAGTGTATCCGCATCAGAAAAGCCCAGATCATGCATCTGACCGAGAAATGACAGGATATGCTCCTGCGCCAGTCTGGCTCTCATCTCCCGGATCAGGGAAACGTCATCTGTGATAAAGCGGCCGCTGGTTCTCTGTGAATACACAAGTCCGCATCTTTCCAGCTCTGAGAGGGCTTTCTGCATCGTGTTCGGATTCACAGCGGCTTCCACTGCAAGATCGCGGACAGACGGCAGTTTGTCTCCGGGCTGGTATGCACCGGATATGATATCCTGCTGAATGCGTTCCATCAACTGCATATAGATGGGACGGTCGTTATCCAGATTCCATGGCATTGGATCACCTCGTTTTCTTTGACGGGGAGCTGTCTTTCGGACAGCTCCCTGCAGGACGCGGGATATCCCGCATCCTGCATCTGTACTATTGATATAATACAATAATATATCGCCGTCAATGAAATGTCAAGGTCGTTTTTCGTTGTCGGCTATGATCTGTTCTTTCATTGCAGGATCAAATATATTGCCGCGCAGCATCTCAATCTCATATTTATAGGGCGCATAGGATTTCTTCGGCGCGTCGGGAGAGGGGATATACGGCGTCTCAAGTATCTTTGGGATATCGCCGAAATCTGGATGATGTACGATATAGCTGAGGGCGTCAAATCCGATCTCGCCGAATCCGATATTCTCATGGCGGTCTTTCGCGGCCCCAGGGACATTCTTGCTGTCGTTGATGTGAAAAACAGCGATCTGTGACTTGCCTATGATGCGGTCGAACTCCTCCATAACGTCGTCGAAATGATGGATGATATCGTAGCCGCTGTCGCTTGTATGACAGGTGTCAAAACATACCCTGAGCTTTCCGTTATATTTTACGCCGTCATAGATTCGCGCCAGTTCATCGAAGCTGCGTCCGATCTCGGAGCCTTTTCCGGCCATAGTTTCAAGTGCGATACAGCAGTCTGTATCGCGGTTAAGCACTTCGTTGAGCCCCTTTATGATCTGCGATATGCCGGCTTGAGCGCCGGCCCCTACATGAGCGCCGGGGTGGAGAATAAGCGTATGGCTCCGGCAGCTTACCGTGCGTTCGATCTCCCTGGCCAGGAACTCCACGGCGAGGGTGAAAGTCTCAGGCTTTACAGTGTTCCCCAGATTGATGATATACGGCGCATGGACGATGATCTCATCGATCCCGTGCTCTTCCATGTATTCCCAGGCGGGATCGATATTCAGCTCGCTGATCTCCTTTCGCTTTGTGTTCTGGGGTGCGCCTGTATAAAACATAAATGTATCGGCCCCGTAAGAGACCGCCTCCTTTGCCGAGCCGAGAAGCATATCTTTGCCGCTCATGCTGACATGTGAACCTAATTTCATAATAGATAAGAACTCCTTTCCTGAAAATATTTATGATTATATCATAAAATGACTGTATTGATGAGAGTGATCCTGCCGGATGCGATTTTACTCTTAAACTTGCCGTCCATCCCCATACATGATAGAATATCTTTCATACGGACAAAGGAGTGTGGAAGAAATTGAAGACTTTACTGGAACTGATCACGACAGAGATGGAAGAAGCGTTCGGGAAAGCAGGATACGACAGGGAACTTGCGAAAGTGACCCTTTCCAACCGGCCGGATCTGTGCGAATATCAGTGTAACGGAGCGATGGCGGGCGCTAAGAAATATAAGAAAGCGCCGTTTATGATCGCGGAAGATGTGGCGTCACACCTCGGCGGCAGCGCATATTTCGAGACGGTAGATGTGGTTAAACCGGGATTTATCAATCTGAAGCTGTCGAAAGAGAGTGTTGCGGCATATCTCAATGATATGGCTTTAGAAGAAAAACTGGGAGTCGAAAATGAAAAGGAACCGGCGACCATTATGATCGACTATGGCGGGCCGAATGTGGCAAAGCCTCTGCACGTAGGACATTTGCGTTCTGCGATCATAGGGGAGAGCGTAAAGAGGATCCTGCGTTATAAAGGAAACAATGTGATCGGAGACATCCATCTGGGCGACTGGGGATATCAGATGGGGCTGATCATCACGGAACTTAAGAAACGTCAGCCAGACCTTCCTTATTTTGACGAGTCCTACGAGGGTGAATATCCGAAAGAAGCGCCTTTTACGATCGGAGAGCTGGAAGAGATCTATCCGACTGCGAGCGCATATGCGAAAGAGCATGAGGAATACAGAGAAAAAGCATTGCATGCTACCTATCTGCTGCAGAACGGACACCGGGGATACCGTGCAGTCTGGGGACATATCATGAATGTTTCCGTGGCTGATCTTAAGAAGAATTATGAGAAGCTGAACGTGGAGTTCGACCTCTGGAAAGGCGAGGCGGACGCTCAGCAATACATCCCGGATATGGTGCAGATGTTAAAGGACAAAGGGTATGCGCGCTATGACGAGGGAGCCCTTGTCGTGGATGTACAGGAAGAGACGGATAAAAAGGAAGTCCCGCCGTGTATGATCCTGAAATCGGACGGGGCGGCGCTGTATGATACGACGGACCTTGCCACGCTTGTAGAGCGGGAGAAAGATTATAAGCCGGATGAAGTCATCTACGTGGTGGACAAACGGCAGGAGCTTCACTTTACACAGGTGTTCCGCTGCGCGAAGAAAACAGGTATCGTCAGGCCTGAGACAGAACTGAAATTCCTCGGTTTTGGTACGATGAACGGCAAGGACGGAAAGCCGTTCAAGACGCGCGAGGGCGGAGTGATGCGCCTGGAGAATCTGATCCGCGAGATTAATGAAGAGATGCTCCGTAAGATCATGGACAACCGCACGGTGGAAGAGGAAGAAACCGGGCGCACGGCTCAGATCGTTGGGCTTGCCGCGATAAAATATGGAGATCTCTCTAACCAGGCGTCAAAAGACTATGTCTTTGATGTGGACAGATTCACATCTTTCGAGGGGAATACCGGACCGTATATCCTCTATACTATCGTGCGCATCAAGTCGATTCTGAACAAGTATCAGGAGAACGGCGGCACTTTGGAAAGTCTTGGGATACGCCCGGCGGAGAATGAGTATGAGAAAGCTCTTATGCTGCAGGTGCTCAGGTTTAACGATGTGTTTGACGCGGTCTATGAGGAGACGGCGCCGCATAAGCTGTGCGCGTACATCTACGAACTGGCCAATGAGTTCAACAAGTTTTACCATGAGACGAAGATCTTGTCCGAGGAAGACGAGGAGAAAAGATCGGGATATATCTCGCTTCTGATGCTGGCAGGGCGTGTCCTTGAGACATGCATCGGCCTGCTCGGATTTGAGGCTCCGGAAAGGATGTAATCACGCAATGACAGAAAAGTTATTTTATCAGGACAGTCATCTGGCGGAGTTTGAGGCAAAGGTCATATCCTGTGAACCGGCGGACAGGCAGGGGAAATCCCTCTTTGCGGTGGAACTGGACCGCACGGCGTTCTTCCCGGAAGGCGGGGGACAGTATGCGGATACCGGAGTGCTGGGAGGCGTTCGTGTCGTGGATGTGCAGGAGGGTAGAGAGCATATCCTGCACTATCTGGAAGCCCCGCTGGAACCGGGCTCTCATGTGACTGGCAAGATCGGCTGGGAAGAAAGATTTATGAAGATGCAGCAGCACAGCGGCGAACATGTCGTCTCAGGGCTGGTTCATTCCCGCTTCGGATATAATAATGTGGGCTTTCATCTGGGGAGCGAAGACTGCACGATGGACTTTGACGGAGAACTTACAAAAGATCAGATCGCCGGAATCGAGAGCGAGGCGAACCGCGCAGTGTGGAAAAATCTTGAGATAAAAACGCTCTATCCGTCAAAGGAAGAGCTGGACAGTATGGAATACCGCAGCAAGATCGACATTGAAGGACAGGTGCGGATTATCGTAGTGCCCGGATATGACGTCTGCGCATGCTGCGCGCCTCATGTATCGCGCACCGGGGAGATCGGCATGATCAAGCTGACGCACGTACAGCGGTACAAAGGCGGAGCGCGGGTGACTATGCTCTGCGGCGCGAGGGCCCTGGAAGATTACAGAGTGAAGCAGAGGCAGGCGGGAGAGATATCCGCTCTGCTGTGCGCAAAAGAAAATGAACTCCCGGAATCTGTACGTCATCTGAAAGAAGAGGTAAACTCCCTGAAATATGAGCTTGCGGAGAAAGAAAAGAAGCTGATCTCCGCCAGGGCGGAGATGATCCCGAAAGACGGCAGGCCGGTCTGCATCTTTGCCGTGGATGTGGCGGGAGATTCCATGCGGATGCTCATGAACCTCGTTCTGGAAGCCGGGCATGAAGTATGTGCGGTATTTCACGGGAACGACGCGGACGGCTACCGGTATGTGATCGGAAGCCGGACACTGGATATGCGCAGCCTGGCAAAAGAATTCAATGCAGCGTTTGACGGCCGCGGCGGAGGGAAACCGGAGATGGTGCAGGGGACGGCACGCGGCATGGAAGATGAGATGCGCGCGTGGATCCTGGAGAAAGCGGGGGCAGTGAAATGAATCAGATCCAAAGAAAGAGTCCATTCTGGAGCGTGGCGGGACCTCTGCTCGGATATCTCGCGATCCAGTCTGCGGTACAGTTCATGATCCAGCTCGTCATAGAGACGCCTTATATTATAAGGGCTTACCGGGACATCCTGCGCAGCAGCCGGGGAACTGTTCCGAGTATGTGGGAGATCCGGGATTCTTACGAAAAGGCCCTTGAACCGGCGTTTGAGCTGATAACAGCTCATCGGGTTGAGATTCTGGCGGCGGCAGCTCTCAGTACGATCATCCTGACCGGGATCCTGTTTGGCCGGGATCGGAAACTCGAACAGAGGATCGGTGCAAAGGTTCCTGAAAAAGCGCCGCTCTCAAAATACTGGACAGTTGTCGTGCTCGGGATCGCCGGGGGCATCGCGGCCACATGTCTGATGGGGATGATGCAGATCGCATTTTACGACGAAATGTATCAGGAGACGGCGCAGATCACGTATTCGGCGGGATTCGCCGCTCAGCTCATAGGACTTGGCCTTGTCGTCCCGGCAGCGGAAGAGCTGATGTTCCGGGGAATACTGTATAAGCGGTTCCGTGAGCGGCAGAGCTTCTGGTACTCGGCTGTATGCTCCTCGCTTCTCTTTTCGTTTATGCATTCAAGTACAACGCAGGTGATATATACCTTTCTGCTGGGACTGATGCTTTCCTATCTGTATGAAAAATTCGGCTCTCTTAAGGCACCGGCGCTGCTCCATATCGTACTCAATATGGGTTCCGTCATCTTTACAGAAGCCGGAGTGTTCCGGTGGATAGCGGCCGAACCGATGCGGATGGCGGGCGCCGTCATCGCAGGGGCGTTCCTGTGTTCTGTGATGTTCGTGCTGATCCAGAGGATGCCGGGCAGCGTGAGAGCAGAACGCCCGGTGGATGGATCGGATCGTTCGGATCTGTTTTAAGAAAAAAACAATTTTAAATTGTGTGTGGCAGAAGTGGATTTCTGCCACATTTTTTATTGGTTAAACCAAAATAATCCTTTATATACAGCAAAAATTAAGAATATCAAAAATGTTTCCTATTGATTATTAAGATGTAATATTATCAGATAAAAAATATAAAAATAATAAATATTCAAATTATCTGACAATTAGAATTGATTTCCTGTTTACAAGACAGAGAAAATACTGTATAGTCTGTTTCATAAAATGCAAAGGAGAGGACAGCGATCATGAGAAGAGCAAATGAAACCTTTCAAAATGAGGGACAGCAGATGGAAGCAGCGCAGCATGAAGCCGCAAAGGGCGATATCTCCCGGGGACTTTACCGCAGGGATTTTGAACACGACAACTGCGGTATCGGCGCGATTGTAAATATCAAAGGTGTAAAGAGCCACAGTACAGTTGCCGGAGCGCTTAAGATCGTAGAGCATCTGGAGCACAGAGCCGGAAAGGACGCCGAGGGTAAGACCGGAGACGGCGTCGGCATTCTCTTACAGGTATCCCACAGGTTTTTTCAGAAAGTCTGTAAGCCGCTTGGCATCAGCCTGAAAGGAGAAAGGGATTACGGAGTGGGGATGTTCTTTCTGCCCCAGGACGAACTCAAGCGCAATCAGGCAAAGAATATATTTGAAGTGATCGTTAAGAAAGAGGGGCTGAACTTCCTTGGGTGGAGAGAAGTGCCGGTGCATCCGGAAGTGCTCGGAAAAGCTGCCGTCGACTGTATGCCGTGTATCATGCAGGCGTTCATCGGACGTCCGGAAAAGGTTGAGAAAGGACTGCCGTTTGACAGGAGGCTGTATGTTGTAAGGCGTGTGTTCGAGCAGAGCAGCGATGACACATACGTAGTATCTCTCTCCAGCCGGACGATCGTGTACAAAGGGATGTTCCTCGTAGGACAGCTCAGACAGTTCTTCGGGGATCTGCAGGACGAGGATTATGAGTCGGCTATCGCAATGGTTCATTCCCGTTTCAGCACGAACACAGCGCCGAGCTGGCAGAGAGCCCATCCGAACCGCTTTATCGTGCACAACGGAGAGATCAATACGATCCGGGGAAATGCAGACAAGATGCGCGCCCGCGAGGAGACGATGGAAGCCGGCCGTCTAAAAGGCGAGCTTCACAAAGTCCTGCCTGCGATCAACACATCCGGCTCGGACTCCGCTATGCTCGATAACGCGCTTGAGTTCATGGTGATGAGCGGTATGGAGCTTCCGCTTGCGGTGATGATTGCGATTCCTGAGCCGTGGGTGAACAACCGGAGCATGTCTCAGAACAAGAAAGACTTCTACCAGTATTATGCGACTATGATGGAGCCGTGGGACGGTCCGGCTTCGATCCTGTTTTCTGACGGAGACGTGATGGGGGCAGTGCTTGACAGAAACGGTCTTCGTCCGTCCAGATATTATATTACAGACGACGACAACCTGATCCTCTCCTCAGAAGTGGGAGTGCTGGATATCGATCCGTCGAAGATCCTCGTAAAAGAGCGTCTGCATCCGGGTAAGATGCTGCTCGTCGACACAGTCGCAGGGCGAGTCATTGACGATGAAGAGCTGAAAGAAAAATATGCGAACGAAGAGCCCTACGGCGAGTGGCTGGACAGCAATCTGATCCAGTTGAAAGATCTTCCGATCCCGAACAAAGATATCCCGAAGTATACGAAAGAGGAGTGCACCCGCCTGCAGAAAGCGTTCGGCTATGCATACGAAGACGTCAGGTCATCGATCCTTACGATGGCAAAGAACGGGGGAGAGGGGATTGCGGCTATGGGTATCGATACGCCGCTCCCGGTGCTCTCCCACAAAAGACAGCCGCTGTTCGGTTATTTCAAGCAGTTGTTCGCGCAGGTGACAAACCCTCCCATTGACGCGATCCGCGAGGAAATCGTGACTTCCACTGTGATCTACGTGGGAAAGGACGGAAACCTGCTGGAGAAGAAAGAGGAGAACTGTAAGATGCTCCGGGTGAACAACCCGATTCTGACAAACACTGACCTCTTAAAGATCAAGAACATGAAAGTAGAGGGGGTCAAAGTAGCAGAGATCCCGATCACTTACTATAAGAATACGAGTCTTGAGAAAGCGATCGAGTACCTCTTTGTGGAGGTCGACAGAGTGATCCGCGGCGGCGCGAATATTCTGATCCTGACGGACCGTGATGTGGACGAATATCATGTGGCGATCCCGTCGCTGCTGGCGGTGTCCGGCCTGCAGCAGCATCTGGTGCGCACGAAGAAGAGAACGTCCGTGGCCATGATACTGGAGAGCGGCGAACCAAGAGAAGTGCATCATTTCGCAACGCTTCTCGGCTATGGGGCCTGTGCGATCAACCCATATCTGGCGCACGAATCCATCCGTCAGCTCATTGAGGCAAGACTGCTTCATAAAGATTATTATGCAGCGGTAGACGACTATAACAGTGCGGTGATCCACGGCATCGTCAAGATCGCATCCAAGATGGGTATCTCCACAATCCAGTCCTACCAGGGGGCGAAGATCTTCGAGGCGATCGGACTTGAAAAAGAGTTCATTGACCGATACTTTACAGATACGGTGAGCCGTGTGGGCGGCATCGGCCTTAAAGAGATCGCGGAAGATTACACATCATTTCACACACAGGCGTTTGATCCGCTGGGGCTTGACGGCGATATGACGCTTGACAGCGTGGGGCGGCACAAATACAAGAGCGGCGGAGAGGAGCACCTCTACAATCCGCAGACGATACACATGCTCCAGCAGTCCACCAGGCGGGGAGACTACAACATGTTCAAACAGTACACAAAAATGGTGGACGATGAGGGCGAAAAGGTCAATTTAAGAGGGCAGCTTGACTTTGTTTATCCGAAGAAAGGGATTCCGATCGAGGAAGTAGAGAGTGTGGATTCCATTGTCACCAGATTTAAGACAGGAGCTATGACCTACGGTTCGATCTCAAAGGAGGCCCATGAGACGCTGGCCATTGCCATGAACCGTCTCCACGGAAAATCCAACTCCGGAGAGGGCGGAGAGGATATCGAGAGACTGGATTCGGACCGCTGTTCCGCGATCAAGCAGGTGGCGTCCGGGCGTTTCGGTGTGACGTCCAGATGTCTGGTGAGTGCGCAGGAGATCCAGATCAATATGGCGCAGGGCGCGAAACCGGGGGAAGGCGGACATCTGCCGGGCGGAAAGGTCTATCCGTGGATCGCGAAGACACGGCACTCAACGCCGGGGGTAAGCCTGATCTCACCGCCGCCGCATCATGATATCTATTCGATCGAGGATCTGGCGCAGTTGATCTATGATTTGAAAAATGCTAATAAAAATGCGCGTATCTCTGTAAAACTTGTATCTGAAGCAGGCGTCGGAACCGTGGCCGCAGGTGTGGCGAAGGCGGGCGCAGGCGTGATCCTGATCTCCGGTTATGACGGCGGGACAGGAGCGGCGCCGAGAAGTTCCATCCAGAACGCGGGACTCCCGTGGGAACTGGGGCTGGCTGAGACACACCAGACGCTGATACAGAACGGCCTTCGCGAGCGTGTCCGCATTGAGACGGACGGAAAGCTCATGAGCGGAAGAGACGTTGCGATCGCGGCGCTGCTCGGAGCAGAAGAGTTCGGGTTCGCAACAGCGCCGCTTGTGACCATGGGATGTGTCATGATGCGCGTCTGCAATCTGGATACCTGTCCGGTGGGCGTGGCGACACAGAATCCGGAACTGAGAAAACGCTTTACAGGAAAGCCGGAATATGTGGTCAACTTCATGCGTTTTATCGCGGAAGAGCTGCGAGAATATATGGCGAAACTGGGCGTGCGCACAGTGGACGAACTGGTGGGACGCACGGATCTTCTGAAAGTAAAGGACGAGCCTACGTCCAGCCGCGCGGCAACGCTTGATCTCTCAGGTGTGCTCTATAACCCGTATGCAAAGCAGAAGAAAGGTATGATCTTCAATCCGAAGAAAGTGTTTGACTTCGAGCTTGAGAAGACTCTGGATGAGAAAATGCTTGTAAAACAGCTTCTCCCTGCGCTTGAGAAAGGGCAGAAGAGAGGTCTTGAGATCGACGTCACCAATACCGACCGTACATTCGGTACGATCTTTGGCTCTGAGATCACAAGGAGATATCCGGAAGGTCTGGAAGACGACAGCTTTGTGATCAAATGTAAAGGTGCAGGCGGGCAGAGTTTCGGCGCGTTTATTCCGAGAGGACTGACACTGGAGCTTGTCGGAGACAGCAACGATTATTTCGGAAAAGGTCTCTCCGGCGGGAAACTTGTCGTATGCCCGCCTAACGGAACGAAGTTTAAATCTGACGAGAATATCATAATAGGAAACGTTGCATTTTACGGCGCGACAAGCGGAAAGGCATTTGTAGGCGGCGTGGCAGGAGAACGTTTCTGCGTGAGAAACTCCGGTGTGCGTGCGGTCGTAGAGGGCGTGGGCGACCACGGCTGTGAATATATGACCGGCGGCTGCGTCGTCGTACTCGGAAAAGTCGGCAAGAACTTTGCGGCGGGTATGAGCGGAGGTATCGCATATGTCCTTGATATGGACAGCACACTCTACACAAGGGTAAATAAAGCGATGGTCAGGATCCGGCGCGTGACTGACAAATATGACGTGCAGGAGTTAAAGGGCATGATCCAGGAACACGTATCATATACGAACTCAGAAGTAGGCAAACGGATTCTGGATCACTTTGAGGAATATCTTCCGAAATTCAAGAAGCTCATTCCGGAAGATTACGAGAAGATGATGGCAGCGATCTTCCAGATGGAAGAAAAGGGCTTAAGCAGAGAAAAAGCGCAGATCGAAGCGTTCAATAAGATCAAAAACGGAAGATAGGAGGCGCGAAAAAGTGGGAAAACCGACAGGATTTATGGATTATGCAAGAAAAGACAAGACAGCGGAACAGCCGCTTGAGAGAATTAAGCATTTTAATGAGTTCTATACGCCTCTTC
>CALWAR010000021.1 GCA_944375765.1 uncultured Mediterraneibacter sp.
AAGCAAAGGAGCAGTCTCATGGGAAACGCGTATGGATTTTTTGAGATCCCGAGTGTTACAGCGGCGGTAGTCGCAGTAGATATCATGTGCAAGACGGCGAACGTGCAGTTTGTCACATGGGAGAAAAAACTGGGCGGACGACTGGTCACGATCATCATCCGCGGCGACGTGTCCGCTGTAAAACAGGCTGTCGAAGCTGCCGAAGCAGGAGGGATCAAAAAGCCTGTGTGCGCTGTCGTGATCCCGAGTCCCCATGAGGAGGTACTCAAGATCGTAAACGGCAGTGCGAACAGAGTAAATCAGGAGGCAGTTTAAGATGGCAGAGGAAAAGAAAACAACAGCCAAAGCGCCGGCAAAAACTGTACGAAGAGTGAGAAAGACGGCGCAGAGGGCAGAAACGGTACAAGAACAACCAACAATTCAAAAGGAGGAACGAAGAATGTCACAGGAAGCATTAGGAATGGTGGAAACAAGAGGTCTGGTAGCATCAATCGAGGCAGCGGATACAATGTTAAAGGCTGCTAACGTAGTTCTCATAGGAACAGAGAAGATCGGAAGCGGACTCGTAACAGTAATGGTACGCGGAGACGTAGGAGCTGTTAAATCAGCAGTTGAGTCAGGAGCTGAAGCGGCAGGAAGACTCGGCGAATTAGTAGCTACGCACGTGATCCCGAGACCGCACAATGATGTGGAGAAGATTCTTCCGGTTCTTAAATAATACAATATTATTGGCAGACCAATAATCGCGGATTATTGACGGATCATCAGGGGAACTGAGCATGAGACTGCATCAGTTCCCCGTAAATACAAGGAGAATCAGGATATGGACAACAGTAATGTGGCATTAATTACAAAGCTGGTCCTGGAAGCAGTAGAGAAGCAGAAATCCTCCAATGACGCGGGATATCTCGTACCCATCGGAGTGTCCGCAAGACATATCCATCTGACGCAGGAACATGTCGAGGTGTTGTTTGGAAAGGGCTACCAGCTCACGAAGAGAAAAGAGCTTATGGGCGGACAGTTCGCATCAAATGAGACTGTGACGATCGTAGGAATCAAGCTCCGTGCGATAGAGAACGTCAGAGTGCTCGGTCCGGTGAGAAAGCAGACTCAGGTAGAGATATCGGCCACAGACGCCATCAGACTCGGCGTGAAAGCTCCGATCAGGGAGTCGGGAAATGTCGCCGGAAGCGCGCCGATCGCCGTAGTAGGACCGAAAGGCGCTATCTATCTCGACGAGGGATGCATTATAGCGATGCGTCATATACATATGTCCCCGAGAGACGCCATGGCGGCGGGGGTACATGACGGCGATATCGTGTCTGTGAAAGCGGAAAATGAAAGAGGGACGATATTCAACCAGGTGAAGATCCGCGTGGATGACAGCTTCACTCTTGAGATGCATATCGATACAGATGAGGCGAATGCTGCGAAGATTGTGACCGGTGACACGGTGAGGATTATATCATGCTGATAGGAAAAGTTGTTGGAAGCGTAGTTTCAACGCGCAAATGTGAAAATTTGGTCGGCAATAAATTTATGATCGTTGATATACTGGAACATATGCATTCCGGCGCAGATCAGCTTATCGCGATCGATAAGATCGGCGCGGGGATCGGAGAATATGTGCTCGTGGCGCAGGGCAGCGCGGCCAGGATCGGAAGCGGTATGCCCGATGCACCCGTCGATGCGGCGATCGTAGGTATTATTGACGATGGATCAGGACTGGAGTAGTGGAATTATGGATATGAAAGAATTAAGCAGCATATTGCAGCTAAACGGTATCGTCGGCGCAGGTGGTGCAGGATTCCCGACATATGCAAAGCTGGATGAGCGTGCGGAGACGGTCATTCTGAACTGTGCAGAGTGCGAACCGCTGCTCAGACTGCACAGACAGCTTCTTGAAACGCACGCAGAGGAGATCGCGAATATGTTCCATACGATTGCTGAGACTGTCGGGGCAAAAGAGGCGATCATCGGCATTAAGAAAGCGTATAAGAAGACGATCGAAGCAGTAGATGCTGTGATCGAAAAATATCCGGAAATGAGACTCGGACTTCTTGACGAGGTTTATCCTGCCGGCGATGAAGTAGTTCTTATCTACGAAGTGACAGGAAAAGTCGTACGTCCCGGCGGTCTTCCGATCGAGAGCGGCGTTGCAGTTTTTAATGTGGAGACGGTCTACAACGCATACAGAGCCTTGCATGAAAATACGCCTGTTGAAGATAAACTGGTGTCGGTCGTCGCTGAGGTAGAGAATCCGGTGACTGTGCGCGTGCCGATCGGCACATCTCTTGACGAGGTGGTCGCGCAGGCAGGACATGTAACGACTCCGAATCCGGTATATTTCGTGGGCGGTCCCATGATGGGCAATATCGGGACGGGAGCCCAGCCGGTGACGAAGACGACGAATGCGATCCTCGTACTGCCGGAAGATCACTACATTGTTCAGATGAAATTAAAGAAAAATTCGATCGATATGAAACGGGCGGCGGCATGCTGTTGTCAGTGTACGATGTGTACTGATCTTTGTCCGCGGCATCTGCTCGGACATCCGATCGAGCCTCACGCATTTATGCTTGCAGCTACCTGCAAGGATATCCAGGAGCCGAACATTTTCGTAAATACGATGTTCTGTTCTTCCTGCGGTGTCTGTGAACTGTACTCCTGTTTCCAGGGACTTTCACCGAGAAGCCTGATGGCCGAGTACAAAGCCGGCTTAAGGGCAAACGGCATAAAAGCCCCGCAGGTAGAGGCAAAGCCGGTGGGATCGGAGAGAGAGTACAGAAAAGTTCCGATGGAACGCCTGATGGCAAGGATCGATCTCACGAAATATAACAAAGAAGCGCCTCTGGATGAATCAGAGATCGCGGTGAAAAAAGTGAAGATCATGATGAGCCAGCATATAGGAGCTCCTGCTTCTCCGACCGTTAAGCAGGGCGACAGGGTAACAAAGGGACAGATGATCGCTGAACCGGGTAAAGGCCTGAGTGTGGGGATCCACGCATCAGTTACAGGTACAGTGACCGAAGTAAACGACGAGTATGTCGTCATAGAAACTTAGGAAGGACGTGCAGGCAATGAGTAAGGCAATTGGAATGGTAGAATATAAGACTGTTTCGGCAGGCATTACCGCGGCTGACGCAATGGTAAAGACCTCTGAAGTCAGTATAATCGAAGCTCAGACAGTATGTCCGGGTAAATATATTGCGATCATTACGGGTGACTTAAGCGCCGTAAAAGCAGCGGTGGACAATGCCAGAGAGCTGCACGGTTTCCACCTGATCGATAGTTTTGTACTCGGAAACCCGCATGAGTCTATTTTCCCGGCGATCTACGGCGCGTCAAAGATCGAGGATGTGTCGGCGCTCGGTATTTTTGAGACATACGACGCAGCGTCTATTATCGTGGCGGCCGATGAGGCGGCCAAGACAGCGATCGTCGATCTGATCGAGCTGCGCATCGCAAGAGGTATGTGCGGGAAATCATACATGCTGCTGACAGGAGAAGTTGCTGCCGTAGAGGCGGCGATCGAACGGGCAAAAGAGGCGGTGAAAGACAGAGGAATGTTCCTCGACTCTTCAGTTATCGCTCATCCTGACGCCCAGATTCGCGACGCGATTTTATAAAGCTATGAACAGACAGGCTCTCCCCTGCCTGATACTGCGGTGCTGCGGTCATCTGCCGCGCAGATGCAGGGCGGTCGGAGGGCCTGTTTCGGCGTGAACAGGAGGCGGTAAGATGCTTGCAATAGAGAGACGGAATGAGATCCTGGAAAAACTACAGACAGACAGACGGGTCGTTGTAAGCGAGTTAAGCCAGCTCTACGACGTCTCGGAGGAGACGATCCGAAGGGATCTTGAGAAGCTGGTAAATGACGGCTACGCCATCAAAAGCTATGGCGGCGCCGTTATCAATGAGAATATAAATATTGAACTACCGTTTAATATCAGAAAGAACCGGAATATCGTGGGGAAACAGCACATAGCGGAATTGGTTTCCGGTCTGGTGAACGACGGAGACAGCATCATGCTGGACGCCAGCACCACCGCAGTGTATATTGCAAAAGCCCTGCAGGAGAAAGGAAAGAAGAATCTGACCATAATCACCAATTCCATCGAGATTATTATCGAGTTGTTTGAAGTGCAGGACTGGACGGTACTGTCCACGGGGGGCGCGTCAAGGGAGGGTTCGTTTGCGCTCGTAGGACCGCAGACGGACAGGATGCTCAGCAGCTACCATGTTGACAAAGCGATCATCTCCTGCAAAGGAATTGATGTATCGGCAGGCTTCACGGATTCTGATGATCTGCATGCCAATAATAAAAGGACGATGCTCAGATCGGCCAGGGACAGGATCCTTGCGATCGATAAAAGTAAATTTGACCGGGTGGCATTTACGGAGATAGGAAATCTGGACGATCTCACGGCAGTGATAACAGATGAGAAGCCGGAGGAAAAATGGCTCCGGGTATTTAAAGATTCGGGAATAGAGTGTGTTTATCCTCAATAACTGAAAGTGTGTATGAGCACGGAATCCGGATGAAGAGAGGACAGCAATGAAAAGCTTTGATATTAAAACAAGAATTTATTTTGGAGATCAGGCGCTTGAGCGCCTCTCAGAGATCCCCTATCAAAAAGTGCTGGTGGTGACAGATCCTTTCATTGCGCAGGGAGAGCTGATCGATCTGGTCACAGAGCCGCTGAAAAGAGGGAATAAGCAGTTTGAGATATTTAAAGACGTTGTTCCTGATCCGCCGATCGAGAAGATCAGTGAAGGCGTAAAAAAGATGCTCGAGTACAGGCCGGATGTGATCGTCGCGGTCGGAGGAGGTTCTGCGATCGATTCGTCCAAGTCAATCCGTGAGTTTGCGCTCCGAGTAGACCGTTATGCGGACGTCGGACTGATCGCTATACCGACGACAAGCGGCACAGGCTCTGAGGTGACATCTTTCGCCGTTGTCACGGATCCGGCGGAACAAGTGAAATATCCCCTCGTGGCAAGATCCATGACGCCGGACGAGGCGATCCTTGACGCAGAACTGGTAAAGAGCGTCCCGCCGTCAGTTACGGCAGATACGGGTATGGATGTTTTTACCCATGCACTGGAAGCGTGCGTGAGCACAAACAGAAATGATTTCTCAACAGCGCTTGCCGAGAAAGCGATCGAGATATGCGGTGTATTCCTTTTAAGGGCATACCTTGACGGAAATGATACACATGCGCGCCAGAAGATGCATTCCGCATCCTGTCTGGCGGGACTTGCATTTAACTGCGCATCGCTGGGGCTTAACCACGGTATGGCGCATCAGCTCGGCGCGACGTTCCACATTCCTCACGGACGCGCCAACGCGATGCTGCTCCCGCATATCATAGAGTTCAACAGTGATATCAACAAACACAGCAAGAGCCGGGAAACATATCTTCCGGCGGTAAAGCGATATGCGACTGTGGCACAGATATTGGGATTGAGCAGTTACAATAAGATTATGACAGTGAGATCCCTTGTAAACTGGGTACAGTTTATGTTAAAAGAGATGGATATTCCGCTGTCGATCTCTCAGGTCGGTACGATCTCAGAAGATGAGTATTTCAGGGCAATCGACCATATGGCTGACGCAGCTCTTGAGGATACGTGTACAGCGACAAACCCGAGAGTGCCTACGAAAGATGATGTAATAAGGATCTATAAAGCTCTCTGGTAGAGTCGCTGCTTTTCAGATCATGGAAGCAGAAGAATGTCAGCCGGGAGATATGTATTGTAAACGTATGCGTTGACAATACATACCTCCCGGCGTTTTTTCCTGCCGTGGCGCAGCATCAGGAGTTATAGTTGCAAATAAACTGTCTGAGTTGCAAAAACCGGATTAAATATTGAAGAAAATACAACAACTGGTATTATAGAGATGTGAATGGT
Organism: uncultured Mediterraneibacter sp.; assembly: GCA_944375765.1. Taxonomy (GTDB): domain Bacteria; phylum Bacillota; class Clostridia; order Lachnospirales; family Lachnospiraceae; genus Mediterraneibacter. The sequence continues at coordinate 5,917 of CALWAR010000021.1, forward strand.
AAATACCTTTTATTGATTCAGTCTGGTAGGAGAATTTCTATGTCAAAAGGAAATGAAGTTGCTTTTTTATGTAAGAGGCTAAAGGAGCTTCGGGAGAAGAATAATTGTACTATGTATGAAATGGCACAGAAGCTGGCTGTTAATGGCATTGCACCGAACAAATCTTCGATTTCGAGGGTGGAAGCGGGAAAAACAAGCGAAAAAACTTTACTTGAAACAGCAAGGAAATATTGTGAAGCGTTTGGCATGTCAGAAGAACAGATAAACCAGTTTCTTCGTGGAGAAAGGATTGCCGTTCCGGATACATCTGCTTTATTAAAGAACTCACATCTGATTGACGAACTGAACAGGGAATACAGCAAAGTAATTATACCGAAAGTCGTTGTAGATGAACTGAATAATATCAAGAACAGGAGCTCCGGATCATTAGGGAGAAAAGCGTGGGAAGTGATACGCGGAATCAGCTACGGAGACAGAACTATTCTTATGGACTATACCGGTAATAGTGGTGAAGAAAATGAGGATTGCAGGATAATCTGCATAGCTCAGGAAGCTTCTGATATATACTGCTGCAAGGTAGACATTATTACAGAAGATACGGACTATTCAGCTTACCTGAAAGGGAATGAGACGGTAGCAGCGCTGCATTTAAGAGAATATATGGCTACAAAACAGAAACTCATCAATATGTCAAAGATTTCAAAAATCGATTCGTATTATGCTGATTCATATGAAAAGTGCGACGTACCGAATGCAGAAGAGATAGACGCCTATCTTTCGGATGGAAACACCCTGATTATCTCTGCTGTGCGAAACCGAAAGGCAACATTTGAGCAGAGAAAAGGGAAAATAGAGTGGCTGATTTCTAATGGCGCTGACAAAAACAAAAGAGATTGCGGCAGAAGATATTTTCCGCCGATTTCCCATGCGGTTCAGATGGGGGATTATGATATGTTTCTGTTCCTTTTAAAAGGGTGTAAAGTTAATCCTAACGTGGGCAGCAGAAATCCCTTTGATACAGGGAAAGTCCGTCAGAAGAACGAGGGGAATATGCCACTGATGATTGCAGCGTGGGAAGGCAAGAAAGATTTTGTCCTTGCCTTGTGCGAGGATGAAAGAACAAGCATCAACCAGCAGGATGCAAATGGGTTTACTGCACTGATGAAAGCATGTATGAATGGTCATTTTGCCGATGACAGGAAAAAGCGTACGTGTAATATCAGGAAAATACTGATTGATGCAGGCGCTGATCAAAAGATTGTCGATATAGATGGTAAAACAGCGGAAGAATGGGTAATTGAGTATCATAATTCCGGCCCTGCAAGAAAGCAGTTTCAACGGGGAAGAGGAAATTACAGACAGGGTCGTGACCAAAAGAGCGTACAAATATGGTAAACAGAGTATGTATTTCAATAAATAACCGGTGCAATCTAAACTGTAAATACTGTCATTTCCATGAAAAGAAAGATGCTGTTAAGGCCCATGAAATGAATGTTTTTGCTATTCTGGATAATATAATGGATCACATAACCATCAACAACATTCATGTATTTAAGATCGGATTTGTCGGTAATGGTGAACCGCTGTTAGAATACGGGACATTGAAAGAATACATATCATATATTTCTGAATATCTGGCGGATGGACGTATCGCGGCATATTCCGTTACAAATGGCCTGTTAGCCGATGAATCCATGCTGGAGTTTTTTAAGGAGCATAAGGTTGATCTTGGATTTTCCATAGACGGCATTTCATCGATCCATGATATGTACAGATGTAATACACATACAAAAGTAATGGAAAAAATTAAATTATACCAAAAGGTTAATGGCAGATATCCATCAATGAACTGCACCGTAGGAAAAGAAATTTTGGAAAATGAAGATGAAATAATCAGCTTTTTCCGGCAATTTGATACCAGAGTGACCTTTTCGAGGATGATAGGAAAATACGGGATTACATTAGACGAGTTTAACGGGTTTTTGAAGAAAGCTGCCAGTCTGTTAAATGTAAGGACAGGCGGCTATGACTGTACGATGTATGGCGGTTTATGTGGCGCAGGTATGAATAACTTTTTCTATTCAAACGGAAGAATATACTTCTGCGGAAACTGTGTAGATCTGCCTGCGCTGGGAGAAAGCAGTATGCCTGTCAGTGAATTGGAGAAGATATCGCTGGCGTTTGACAGGACACGTTGCTATAAGGAGACGATATGCGTATAGGTTTATATGGACTCCCTGCAGCGGGGAAAACTTTTATATTGGATGCAGTGAGGAATTTTGAAGTGCTTGCAGGCAGTTTCATGCTTAAAGAACTGGCGCCCGATTTCCATTCTTTATCAGCGGAAGAGAAAAAATATGTGAGAAAGAAGCTGGCGGCAAAGCTAAAAGAAAAAGATGGCTTTATCATGGATGGTCATTACTCGTTTGGTGATGAAGTCGTATTTACTGAGGAAGATGGGGAACTTTATGACGTGATCTTATATCTGTATGCAGATCCGTCAGTTCTGGAAATGAGAATGGAAGACTCTGTCAAAAACAAAAAATATCTTACCTTTGATATCGGGAAATGGCAGATGTCTGAACTGAGATCACTTCGGCAGTATTGTCATGAACATAATAAGGATTTTTATATTTTGGACGATCCGGAAAAAGGCTGTTTCTCAGATATAAGTATGGTACTGAAATTTATAGATCGTCTGGAGGCAGGATATAGTTGTCTGGCTTATGCAAAACAGTGTGCTGACAATATTTTCGATAAGATAGAAGATAAGGAAATCTGCCTGACGGACGGGGACAGGACATTGACTATCGAAGACAGCAGCAGTGTTCTGGGGTACAGGACACACATATTCGACGGCAATTTTTATACGGGTTATCAGGCATGGAGACATTCAGAGGAAATGACAGATTTCCTGCGTTTTATCGGCTGGAAATGCCGGCCATTTGAAGAACTGGGAGTTCATCTTAATCATTCTGTTATAGAAAAGATTTCAATGCCGTGCGTAATTTTAACATCCGGATATTATGGAATATGGAGAGAAATAGCTGACGTGCTGAAAATGCCGGTGTATTGTGGCGAGCAGATGTCGGCGGAAACAAAATACTACATTACAAAATTCCTTCAGGAAAAAGGAGTCAGGATTATTGCTTATGGCGACAGTATGAATGACTACTATATGTTGAAACAGGCGGATGAAGGATATCTGACTACCCGATCTGACGGTTCTTTGAGCCGCTCGCTCAAATATGTGAATATGGAGGGCGTGACTATTGTTTGAGATTGATAAGACAGGCAGAATAAATGAACTGATCTCAGTGACAAAGTCCGATTCCGGAATTTCAGGCCCGGAACTTGCAAAGGCTCATATGGAATTAGGGAAATATCTGGCGCAATATTTTCTTTCGCTGAATCCGGAAGAAACTACGGTGGTGGCGATGCTCCGGGGCGGTATATTTTTTGCAGAAGGAATATACTTGCAGTTGGGCTGTAAATTTCAGCTCTATGATCCTAAGAGGGAAGATTTCGTCAGACCTGGAACAAAGAATGTGATCATTGTTGATTCGGTTATAAATACGGGGCGTACGATAAAAAGGATTTTTGAACCAGACATGAAAATTGCCTGCTGTGTTATAAATGAACAGGCGGTAAAACTATTTGAAGAGCAGCTCTACACAATAAGGGTATCTAAAAACTCATTTGTTGGAGAAAAAGTCTGTACACAAAACGGTGGAGTCGGACCAGATACCACGATGAGATTGTTTAACCAGATATAAAAAAGTGAGACTTGGCAGCGCCAGGTCTTGTTTTCTTCTGGATGGAATTCGTTTTGGTATGGAGAAAAGAACAGCCGGCAAGTATGTCTTGTGTACGCACCGTAGAGTAACGCCGGTACTTGGAGCGTGTTTTTTGCGCTCCTATGTACCGTTGCGTTACGGCCCGAGCGAAAGCGGGTGCGCTAGCAAGGCATACTTGCCGGCGGACGGTTTTCCTTTCTGCCAAATACGAATTACAAAACCTTTCATCAGCTGTAAGTGTTTTCTTCCCTTACCATATGCTATCATGGAGCCATACAACAAGGGAGGTACTGGTAATGAATACGGTTCTTGAAATTGACAGTTTAAAGAAATATTACGGAAAGCCGGGCAATCAGACGAAAGCTCTGAACGGAATTTCTTTTCAGGTGATGGAAGGCGAATTCCTCGGGATCATGGGGAGCAGCGGTTCGGGAAAAACGACGCTGCTAAACTGCATTGCCACGGTGATACAGCCGGGCGGCGGCAGGATCGTGATGCGGGGAACACAGATCCATTCCCTGAAGGGAAAGAAGCTTGCACAGTACAGGGGAAAGGAGATCGGCTATCTGTTCCAGAATTTTGAGCTGATCGACAATCTGACCGGCAGGGAAAATATTATGCTTCCGATGTCTCTTCACAATGTGCCGGATCAGGAGGGAAAGAACAGACTGTCGAGACTGGCGGCTTATCTGGAGATCACGGACGTACTTGACAAGTTCCCCTCCCAGATGTCGGGAGGACAGAAGCAGCGCGTTGCGGCGGCAAGAGCGCTGATCATGGATCCGGGGATCATACTCGCGGATGAGCCGACGGGAGCGCTCGACACAAAAAACGCAAAAACACTGATGAAAAAGCTTGCAGGGCTGAATGAAGAAGAGAACGCGACGATCCTCATGGTAACCCACGACTCGAATGCGGCAAGTTACTGCAAAAGGATCCTGTTCATTCAGGACGGGCAGATCTTTCATGAACTGAGGCGGGATATTCCGGATGAAACACGACCGGACTTTTATGAGAGGATACTGAAAGTCATGTCACAGCTGGGAGGAGGAAGCGCAAATGTTCTTTGAGCTTATTGCACGCAACAGTAAACGGAGCAGAAAAGAGAACGGGCTGTTTTTTACGACGCTTCTGGTCTCAGTAATAGCGTTTTATATCATACTTTCCCTTTCACGGCAGGATGTTATGTTTTTCCTGCAGGAAATGGAAAGCGACGCGGTAAACCGTCTCCTCACAATGATACCAGTATTTTATGTAATGACGCTGGTCGTTCTGTTTTTCCTCATCTATTTTGCCAGCAAGTTCCAGCTTGAACGGCGCAGACACGAATTTGGAATGTATCTGATGATGGGAATGACGAGGAACAGACTGTTCGCACTTCTTCTGGCGGAAGATATGCGAAGCAGCGTCATCGCCCTGCTGATCGGACTTCCCTCAGGGGTGCTCCTGTCAGAGCTGATCAGCCTGGTAACTGCCCGGCTGGTGGGGCTGGGGATCATCGGACACCGCTTTTCGCTCTCAGTGCAGGCCATCCTGCTGACAGCCGCAGGGTTCTTTCTTATTAAGCTGGCGGCATTTCTGATCCTGAGCGCGAAGATCAGCCGTCAGGAGATCGGTTCGCTCCTGGCGGAGAGACCGGAAGAAACAAAGAGACAGCATCCGGCGTTCGTTTACGGTCTGGCGCTTCTGGCGGGGCTTCTCTGTCTTGGAACGGCATACTATCTGGCGATACGGGGAATATCCTGGAGTCAGATCCGGATGATGGGGATTACAGTGCTTCTGGGGTTTGCAGGGACACTGCTGTTTTTCTACGGACTCAGATATATATTCAATCTGATCATAAAAACAGGAAAGCGGGACCGGCGTCTGCATATTTTTAATGTAAGGCAGTTACAGGAAAATGTAGTCCGCCAGTCGGGAACCATGGCGGTCAGTTCGCTGCTGATCCTCGGGGCGCTCTGCTGTTTTGGCGCAGGAGTTGCCATCGCGGCCCACTACGGGCAGTCCGGGGAGCACGTGCTGGATTATACATTCATACCGGAATATACGGATGAGCCGAATCAGGAACAGGCTGCGGTGGATGTATTTGACACACTGCGGGAGTACGGTCTGGACACGGAGTTTTCAGATCTGTTTGAAATGAAGATCGGGGATATCCGCACGGCAGATGATTTTGAAAATTCATATTCAATGGACGATGTGCTGGATCAGGCCGCCGGGTTTCCTGCTTCAGACGACAGAGACATACTTTTAAATAATCTGGGGTTCGCGGACTTTCCGTCTCTGATCTCTCTTTCCGGATATAATGAACTGCTCCGCACAGCAGGTCTTCCGGAGGTAGAGCTGGGGAAAAATGAGGGGGCCGTATATATGGACAGCAGTTTCCTCAATGACAACCGGGCTGAGATCATGAATACAATACTGGCGGAACAGCCGGAAGTAAAGATTGCCGGAGATCCGCTGAGACTGACCGGTAAGGTGCAGACGACGCCGGTTGTGACAGATTATTCGATCACCCTGTCTTTTGCCCTCATCCTGCCTGACGACGCGTTTCAATATTACACGCAGGATCAGTATGACGTCTATGTCAACGGGGTGCTGGACAGCAGTGCCTCGGAGCAAAGCGGCCTTATGCAGGCAATCTCCGGGATGAATGAAAGATTAAATGAGACCGGCCTGGCTTATGAGAGTGATCTGCAGAATATGGGGCGTCAGCTTTTCTATATCGTGGCGGCAAGTTATATTACAATTTATCTGGCGATCATCTTTCTGATCGTGGCAAACACCGTGATCGGCGTCCAGTTCCTGATGAACCAGCAGAAAACAAACAGAAGATATAAAATCCTGGTCAGGCTGGGCGCGATGTATGAAACACTCTGCCGATCTGCAAAGAAACAGATCAACTGGTACTTCGGGCTCCCTGTGTTTGCGGCGGCTGTAAGCAGCCTGTTTGCGGTACGGGCGCTGTTTTCAGGTATTCTCTCGCCCATGACTCAGGGCACAGAGGGCGAGATGCTGGTTGTTTCTGCGGCTATGATTCTTGTGCTCTGTGTGATAGAATGCATCTATATGACTGCGGTAAAGCGCTCCAGCAGAAAATATCTGCTGACGCTTATGGCGCCGGAGCGGGAAGAATGACGATTTGAACACAGAGGGAATCGTAACAGGAGGTGCAGGAACGGATGAAACGGATCGCGGTAGTTGAGGATGAACCCCTTATGCGTGAAGAGCTGGCGCTGATGTTGAGAAAAGCAGGATATGAGGCGATGGAGATCAGAGAATTTGATCATGCGGCGGAACAGCTGGAAGAGATTTCTCCGGATTTAGTAGTGCTGGATCTCAATCTTCCGGGCGTCAGCGGGTTTCGGATCTGCCGGGAGATCAAAGGGAGAAGTTCCTTTCCGGTTCTTGTTCTGACCTCCCGGGACCAGATGAAAGATGAACTTCACGCTCTGGAACTCGGGGCGGATGAGTACCTGACAAAACCATGCCGCAGGGAGAGGCTTCTTGCCCGGGTGTCCAATGTCCTGAAACGTTATGAGGGACGGGCAAATCTGCTGGAGGGACCGGGCTTTCTGCTGGACCGTCAGACCTATACACTGTACATCGACAATCGTTCGACTGTACTTCCGAAGAACCAGGGGAAGCTGCTCGAGACATTTCTCTCCCGGAGCGACAAAACAGTGACAAAAGATGAGCTGTGTACGGCGCTGTGGGGAACGACGGAGTTTATCGATGAAAATGCTCTCCAGGTCAATCTGACAAGGCTGAAAAAAACAATGACAAGGCTTGGCATGGCGCACAAGATCACGCCGGTCCGCGGCGTGGGATACCGTCTGGAAAAAGAAGCAGAGTCAGAGCCGGGCTCCGGGGAAATTCCCGGGCAGGAAAATTCTTTTGGGAATGAGGAGGATCTGTGATGAGAAACAGGCTGCTTTATCTGTCCCGACATCTTCCATGGCTTGTCCTGCTGCTTGGGCTTGATACAATGTCGGCGCTTTTGCTCTGGCTTTCCGATGCAGAGGCATTCGGCGTGCTGGTCCCTGTGATCCTGCTGGGAACGGTTCTGTTGTTCCTTATGGTCGCGCTTGCGCTGGATCGCACGGCGCAGAAGAGAAGAAACGCGTTCCATACATTTTTGAACAATCCTGATCTTATCAATGAAGAAAGCCTGATCCGTACGGTCAGCGCGTCTGAGCGTGAGTCCGTCCGCCTGCTGGGAACTGTTCTGAGAGAAAAGGATCTCGCCTGCAGCAGAGCCGGGGCTGCGGCGGAGGATTATGAGGAATATGTGGAGGCGTGGGCGCATGAGACGAAGACGCCGCTGTCACTGCTGACAATGATACTGGACAATCAGGGCGATGAGATCCCCGCGCTGGCTGCATTTAAGCTGGAGTATGTCAGGAGCCGGCTCCAGGAGTACGTCAGCCAGATCCTTTACTATGCCCGTTTAAAGAGCGGCAGAAAGGATTATCTGTTCGAGCATGTGGATCTGAATGAATGCATTGACGAGGTGCTGGAAGATTACAGTCTGCTCCTGAAAGAGAAAGAATTCAAAATCTCCGTACAGACGCCTGAACTTTCAGTGTTTACCGATCGGAGAGGGATCGAATTTCTGATTGGACAGATCGTGAGCAACGCGGTGAAATACAGCGCCGGCGGGCAGGAGCAGCCTGAACTGAAAATTACTGTGGAGCAGTCAGAGACGGAAGACGTGCTGCGTATATGTGACAACGGCATCGGAGTGAAAGCATGTGATCTGCCATATATCTTTGAGAAAGGATTTACGGGAGATTCGGCGGACGCCGGGAAGAAAGCGACGGGAATGGGGCTGTATCTGTCAAAGAAAATAGCGGATGATCTGAACCTCGGATTGGAAGCCGGGTCCGAGTACGGGAAGGGATTTGAGATGACGATCCGGTTTCCGCGTGTTACGACACCTCATAAGGGAAAACAAGGGAAGCCTTTACCTTAACTCTGAAATGTAAACGTGGCTAACAGGATGAGAATAGCGAATTTTGTGCTATAATATAAAACCATGGAGGTGTTAAGGATGGCAAAGATTTTGTTAATTGAAGATGATGCTGATATTCAAGAGATGTTAAGCGATTATTTGAGTGGCGAAGGTTATGAGATAACATCCTATGTAGATGGTACTTCAATTTTAGAAGATACGAACTTTAATGATTATATTTTGGCATTAATTGATTTAATGCTCCCTAAAGGAAACGGATTTGACGTTATAAAAAAGATTCGTGAAATAAGCACCATTCCCATCATAATCATAACAGCGAAAAATAGCGATAGCGATAAAGCCAGAGGATTATCTTTGGGGGCAGACGATTATGTAACAAAACCATTTTCGATTGTGGAATTGTCTGCAAGAATTAAGGCAAATATTCGTAGAGTTGCTACCTATGATATGTTTCAACAAAAGAATAATTTTCTTAAAGTAAAAGATTTGATCATTGATCTGAGTGCTCATACGATAAAAAGAAATGATGAAAGCATAGAATTAACCAGAACTGAGTTTGATATCCTTGTCTATATGTTAAAAAACAAAAATCACGCATTGTCGAAAGAGACAATTTATCAAGCAATATGGAAAGAACCATATTACGGAAATGAAAATGTATTAAATACACATATGAATCGTTTAAGAAATAAACTGAAAAATGGGGACATTGAATACATTAAGACAATCTGGGGAATCGTATACAAGATACAGGAGGGATAGTCATAATGAGAAATTTATTTGATGTAGCCCTTTTTTCCATAATAATTTGGCGGTTTTTCAAACTGCGTAGTTATCGTTTAGGGCTTCAACAGGTTTGCTAAGAAATGGATTCATTATTAGATGGTCAAAACAGAATTTTATTACTCCGGACAAATAATAAATATATCCAAAAATTGGCGTTGTCTATTAATAAATATCTGGAAGTATTATATCAAAAAAATATAGAATTTCAGAAAATAAAAATGGAATTGCGCGAAATAATGATAAATTTATCACACGATTTAAAGACTCCTCTTACTACCATATCAGGATATATCCAACTCTTACATATCAGATATCATGAAGATTATAGCAATCTAAAAGCAATCGAGCCTATTTTCGATAAACTTGAAGCAAAAACAGAACAGACTCATAGAATGATTACACAGTTTTTGGATATGGCTAAAATTGAATCGGGAGATGTAGAAATAGATTTCGTAAAAATTGACATCGGAAGATTATGCAGGGAGCTGGTTATGGAATATTACGATATTTTGGAAAAAAGCGATATTGAGGTTGAAATTGATGTAGAAACGAAACCATTGATGATTGAAACGTAACCGCCAAATAATACCGCGGTAAAATTTAAAAGTAACTGCCAAATAATACCGCGGTAAAATTTAAAATTACCCCAGCCCTTTGCGAGTTGGAGTAATTCACTCTACTTCACATGCGATTTTTGATAGATTGGCGTTTTTCACTCCACGGTGCCAGTTCTGCCAGCTGTTCATCGGTCTTATCTTTCCCTGGCCGGTGCTCCAGCAGAGATTCGAGATATCCGTAAATATTCAAGCCGTGCGCTTTTGCCATCTCAACCATCGTATAGACTACCGCACTGGCATTTGCTCCCTCTACGGAATTGCTGAACAGCCAGTTCTTCCGTAAGCGCTTAACAATACAACGGCTATCTTTTTAAACCACGTTCTACTATTATTGAAGTAAAACGCTCCAACTTCAACTTTTTGATTCAATCCTGCATCTTTGCTGTATCATCTCAGACCAGGGC
>CALWAR010000022.1 GCA_944375765.1 uncultured Mediterraneibacter sp.
TTAATCGTCTGATCCGCCCGTTCCTGTTCCCGCAACATATGAAGATAACCCTGTATCTGTTCCCCGGTAATCATTTTGACATCATGCATTTTACAATTCCTCCTTTTGAGGATTATTGTATCAAACAGTAAAAATTTCATGCAGCATTTCTCCGTTATGTGGCAAATCAATAACAAGAGTGGACGCGCATTGCAGGAGGTTTCTCATTAGATTTTAGTAAAAAGCTTCTTCTTTTATCAAACGCACGGTTTTAGTACCAGTCATGTTTCTCATTCCTGTTCAATCCTGCAATCTCTTTCATCTCATCCGGAGTGAGTGCAAAATCAAAAACAGAAATATTTTCCCGGATATGCTCCGGATTACTGGAACCGGGGATCGCCACTATCCCGTTCTGCAGATCCCACCGCAGGATCACCTGAGCCGGTGATTTCCCGTGTCTTTCTGCAATATCCCCAATGACCTTATTGTTTAACATCGAATCGGTGTATCCGCGCCCGCCCAGAGGATACCAGCTCTGCACGGCAATCTTCTGGGAAAGGCTCTGGATATGACGCACTACGTCCGTATCCTGATAATAAGGATGGATCTCGTTCTGGATCAGAGCGGGCGGGATGGAAACTTTCCTGAGAAAAGCGTCTGTCTCGCGGATATAATAGCAGGATACGCCGGCAGAACGGACTTTCCCTTCCTCTATCGCTTTTTCAATCTCACGGTATGCGGTAATCTCATTCGCTCCGGGATGATGCAGGAGCATCAGATCAATATAGCCGATATCCAGTTCCTTAAGCGCCTCGTCAATGGCCCTGCCCGCATGGCTGTACTGGTTCGGATACAGTTTTGTAATGACAAAGATATCATTTCTGGGGACGCCGGAGGCGCGCACGCACGCCCCGACTTCTCTTTCATTTCCATAGAAAGACGCCGTATCGATCATCCGGTATCCGTTCTCGATCGCTGTGCGGACAGCATTCGTACAGGTACTTCCATGCAGGCTGTAAGTCCCAAGCCCCACGACCGGCATCTCATATCCGCTGTTCAGTGTGATCACCGGGGCTTTCCCGTTTTTCCCGCTTTTTAAGTCAAAGATATCAATACCACTCATGTTTTTCACCTCTTTCCAATGTGCTGATCTGTTCCATCTCTTCCTCAGTTAATTCAAATCCGAAGATGTCCTGATTTTCCCGGATATGCTCCGGATTACTGGAACTCGGATTTACCACTACGCCCCTCTGCAGGTTCCAGCGGAGCACCACCTGGGCGCTTGTCACACCATGTGCTTCCGCGATCGCAGAGATTACCTCGTCTGCAAACAGCTCCGCCGTATGCCCTCTCCCGCCGAAAGGCGAATATCCGTTGACCACGATCCCCAGATTCTGGATATAGGGAACCACCTCCTGTTCCTGATAATAGGGGTGGATCTCATTTTGTACCACCGACGGTGTGATCTCCACCTGGGGAAGAAATTCTTCCAGTTCTTCGATATACCAGTTGGACAGACCTATCGAGCGTACTTTCCCGTCCTCCACTGCCTTCTCAAGGGCATGGTAGGCTTCCACATCTCCATCCCCTGGATGATGCAGGAGCATCAGATCGATATACCCGATATCCAGACGCTCAAGGCAGGCTTCAATAGCTCCCTCCGGATCGTCGAATTCTGTGGGATAGATCTTTGTAGTGACGAAGATTTCCTCCCTGGGTACATCGCTGTCCCGGATCGCCCTGCCGACGCTCTCCTCGTTGCCGTAATAAGACGCCGTATCAATGAGCCGCCCGCCACATTCCAGCAGAGCGGTTACGGAATTGTAGCATTCCTCGTCTGAGAGCGCATAGGTTCCAAGTCCCGCCACGGGCATCTCATAGCCGCTGTTAAGCGTGACCGTCCTGCTCTCAAGGTCAAAGACCGGAGCGGAACTTCCCCCGGCAGAAGTTTCCCCTGTAGAAGTTTCCCCGGCGGAATTTTCGCTTTTTGAAGAGAGTTCTTCTTCCTGTTCAGCTTCCGAAGAGGACGTATTTCCCGGAGATGTACTTCCCTGCCCGGAAGAGTCTGCACTGCCGCTGTCGCATCCCGCCAGACAGACGGAAAAAAGCAGTGCCGCAATCAATGTTAAGATTCGTTTTCTCATAGCTTTATCCCTCCGAACCCGGATAAAATCCCTGCTCTTTCAGCATCTCAGGAACCTCCGGATAATGTTCGTAAGGCACTTTGTAGAAATCAGCAGCCATATCTGTCCAGTTCCCTACCCTGCTGTTCCACGGGCGCTTCAGGAGATACTCTGAATACTCTTTGTCGTACTTTTCCAATAGATTGCTCAGATCCTGCTCATACCGCTCATCAAAACAGACAGCTTCCCTCGGCAGCCTTGGCTTTATCCCGGGATCTTCTGCCGGATATCCTATGCATAATCCGAGCAGGGGTACTACATATTTCGGAAGATTTAATTCTTTTACAGCCTCCTTAGCGTGAAGCCTGATGTCGCCAATTGGAACTGTGCCGAGACCAAAGGACTCGGCTGCGGCAACAGCCGTTCCCAGGGCGATCCCCACTTCGCCCGCTCCTACGATCAGGTTGTCGATCTGGCTGACAACCGAGTCAAACTCCTGCCCTTTCTTTTTGCACGCAAGATACGTGCGGTAAAAATCTGCGCAGAAGACAAGAAACACCGGTGCCTGCGCAATGTGCGGCTGCTCTCCACAGAGCCTTGCGAATATTTCGCGCCGTTCTTTCTCCTGTACCACGATAACGGATACATGCTGAAGATTTACCCAGTTTGGCGCTGCCTGTACTGCCTGTAAGATCTGCTCCAGGACTTCTTTCTCTACCGGTCTGTCCTGGTATGCCCGGATAGAACGGTGCGACAATAAAGTGCTGATCACTTCATTCATATGCCATGCCTCCAATCAAAAAACTCATTCACTGTATTTCTATTTTTATCAGACCGCCTTTTCTTCGATATCCTGTATCCCACATTTCCCGGAAGTTCAGCCGGTAAGCTCTTCCGTAAGTAATGGCTTTCACGTACATCTCATCGCCGGCATTTTCATATCCGGCAATATTAAACCAGTGCCACTGAAATTCCTGAAAGATGCTTTTCCTGTGATACAAAAGCAGGCAGGGGATGCCGTATATTTGGATGGAACCGTCTTCATCAGCTCAGGGTCTACGACTGCCAGCACCGGCACCAGTTCCGGCGTTCCGCCGAATCCGATCTTCTCATGGGTATCATTTCTGCTGATCACGCCCCAGTTGTTGATCTCAGAGCCGGTTCCCGCAGTCAGGGTGATGGTCACCTGCGGCAGCGGTTTGTTTACAAGCGGCTGACCTTTCCCTGTCCCTCCGTTCACATAGTCCCAGAGGTCGCCCGGATTTGTGGCCATCGCCGCGATCGCTACGGAAGAATCCAGAACTGCGCCGCCGCCAAGTGCGACAATGAAATCGCAGCCATTCTCTTTTGCAAACGCAGCCGACTCCATCACGATCTCTCTGGTCGGATTCTCGTGGATCTTTGCGCATACCACATACTCCACGCCGGCTTTTTCAAGCTGCGCCTGCGTCCTGTCAAGAGCCCCGGAAGTCTTTGCTGATTTTCCGTCAGAGATCAGCAGGAGCGCCTTTTTGCCCGGCATCTGCTGATTTCCCAGTTCATCCAGTTTTCCGGAGCCGAAAAGAATGTGTGTCGGATTATAAAAATCAAAATTTGTGTTCATGTTTATCGTCCTTTCTTTTTGTTATTCTTCATGCTGTAGATCAGATAGTCCAGACAGTCAAGTTTCTCCTGGCTTTCATGGACCTGATCCAGCAGTTTTACTCTGTGGGCAGAGAGGAAACGGGACTGCTCCAGCTCTTTTCCTTCCGCCCTCAGTTTAAAGTACCGCTCAATGTCCGCCTCACTGCACCCGGCGTCTTTCAGGTTGCGGAGCAGGAGCTGTTCTTCCGTCAGTCCGTTCACCGGAAGCCCCCCTTTACTCCATTGCTTTGCGGAAGAACTCTTCCATCCTGTCAAACGGGATCACGTCCAATTTGTCATAAAGGTCTGTGTGGACAGCGTCCGGGATGATCATCAGTTCTTTGTTGTCTGTATACGGATTGTCTTTTACCATATCCGCGTATGCGTCTCTGCTGAAGTAGCAGGAGTGCGCCTTTTCCCCGTGGATGATCAGGACTGCGCTGCGGATCTCATTTGTGTATTTAAGGATCGGCTGGTTCATAAAGGACATGCACCCGGTCACATTCCAGCCGCCGTTGGAGTTGAGGGAACGCGGGTGGTACCCTCTCTCTGTCTTGTAATAATCGTGATAATCCTTAACATAGAATCGTTACCTCCATTTTGTTTTGTGGTTGGTTGGCCAGAAACAAAATGGAGGGCTGGCGGGGAGCGGCACCCTGGGGAGCTGCTCCGCACCTCGGGACACTTTGTCTCGAGGTGCGGGCAACAAAAAGCGCCTGCATGACACAAAGTCACGCAAGCGCATGAAATTATACATTTACTATTGTACTGCGATATTTCATATTGATAACCGGAATACTCCGATGGAGGAGCTATACTTTTTTTAATTGATGGAGATTATGGGGGCTCTGAAAAAGTAAAAAGGACACGGCGATACCTCCCGGACACCGCCGTATCCTAAAAAAGGGCGACTTTAACACACCCCCCGTATTCTCATTTTTTGAAAGGAAAACGGCGGCTTGAAATTTGTTATTTCAAAACCGCCGTAAGG
>CALWAR010000023.1 GCA_944375765.1 uncultured Mediterraneibacter sp.
ACCAGAATTACAGTGTGAGGGACGGTGATACAGATGACGGTAGCTGAGTTATTCGACCGTCTCCTCGAAGGGCTGGAGAGCGGGAGGCTACAGGGAGACGAGCCGGTGTCCACGGAGATGTTTGATGGAAGGCACGAGGATCCAGTGGAGTATATAGCGTGGAAATACGGGATAGGGAGTGATGCGGATGGACAACATCGAAGAGAAGACAGTGAGTGAGAATGACAAGAAAAAGGAATACCTGCGGAGTTACCGCCAGCATGTCCGGAGAATCCACCGGATTAATGCCGAGATCGCGGAGTTGAGAGAAATGAAACTCCATCCGTCTATGAAGCCAGATGACGGAATGCCTCATGGAAGCGTGGGACAGGGAGATCTTTCTGGATATGCCGCAGAACTGGATGAGATGATCCGGGAGCTTCAGCAGGAGCGGTATCTGAGGATTAAGACCTATCAGGCGATTGTTCGGCAGATCAAGCGAATGAAGAGCCGGAATGAGTCGGACGTTCTGTTCTACAGGTACATAAAAGGGCTCGACTGGTGGGAGATCGCGGAGAAGATGGGATATTCAGAGAGATGGATTTACAAATTGCACGGAAGGGCTTTGGCGCACTTCGAACTTCCAGAAGAGTTCATTGAAGTTCAGTAAGACCTGTAGTATTATGGTATCATCGAGAAGACGAGAAAAGAGGAGCACCTTACCAGAAGGCAGGGTGCTTTTCTTATGCGATAAAACGCCAGAATTGAAGGTGGTGAAGTGGCAGGTTATGAAAACATAAAAGACGCAAATACCAATCGAACCCCGGAGGAACGCCGGGAATTAGCAAAAATAGCGGGTATGGCAAGCGGGGCAGCCAGACGTCGAAAAGCAGACTTCCGAAAGACACTGAATATGCTGCTAACCGTGGAAATAGATAGTGAAGAATGGAAGCCGGTTCTGGATTCGATGGGTGTCGAATGTACTTTAGAATCGGCTCTTTTGATGGCGCAGATTAAAGAGGCACTTGCAGGGAGCACAAAAGCAGCTACTTTTGTTGCAAAGTATTCCGGACAGTCATCGGAGCCAGATGAAAACAGACGGAACAGAGACGCTGATACGGAGCTTAAAAAGGCGCGCAAGCAAGCCGTTACTGGAGAAAATGAGACGGATGAAGCTCTGGATAAGTTAGATAGCATACTAAAGGAGATGCGCGATAATGCAGTTAAGCAGTAAACAGAATGAGTATATCCTGAATGCAACACATCGATGGAATATTAAGTCGGGTGCTGTCAGATCTGGAAAGTCTTTTGTGGATACAGTGTATATGATTCCTTTTCGGATCCGGGCTGTAGCCGGAAAGCCGGGATTAAATGTTATTCTTGGTGTATCGAAAGAATCAATCGAGCGAAATGTGCTACAGCCGATGCGCGAACTGTACACAGACAAGCTGATCGGTACGATTAATAATCGGAACATAGCGCATATTTGTGGTGAAGAGGTCTATTGCCTTGGAGCCGAGAAAATCAGTCAGGTGGCGAAGATTCAGGGATCGTCAATCAAATACTGTTATGGTGATGAGATAGCAAAGTGGAACAAAGAAGTATTTCAAATGCTCAAGTCCCGATTGGACAAACCTTACAGTTGTTTTGATGGGAGCTGTAACCCGGAGCATCCTACGCACTGGCTAAAGGAATTTCTGGATAATCCTGAGCTGGATATTTATTTGCAACACTATACGATATTTGACAACCCATACCTTGATCCTGAGTTCGTGAAGCAGCTCTGCAAAGAGTACGAGGGAACAATCTATTATGATCGCCTGATTCTCGGATTGTGGAAGAGGGCAGAGGGCGCTATCTATAAGCGCTTTGCGGATAATCCGGAGGCGTTTTGCTGCGAGATTGTGGATCAGACAGATCCTGCGACAGAGAAAAAGCAGTTCCTGAAAGAGGATATCACGTCAATTGAATTTTCTATTGATTTCGGGGGAAATAAATCAGGACATGCTTTTTGCGCCCGGGGATATACAGACGATTACAAGGATGTGATTGTACTGGCCTCTAAACGTATTAAAGCAGAGGACGAGACTGAGGATATCGACAGCAATATGCTTGATAGGCTGTTCTGTGACTTTATTCAGGAGGTCATAGACAAATACGCAGTCACTGTAAGGCGTGGAAATTACATGGAGTACTGCAATGCTGAATCTGCTTTCTGGGATAATGCGGAAACAGTTCTCGGCAATTCTATCCGGAATGCTGTAGAAAAGCGCTTCCCCTGGATTTCAGTGAAACCGGCAAAGAAAAAAGCGATCAATGATCGGATCCGCTGCACGCTTCGACTTATGGGCGCGGGACGCTTTTGGATGACAGAAGACTGCAGATCGCTTCAGGCGGCATTTACAGATGCGGTATGGGACAAGGAAAAGAATATAGATGAGCGTCTGGATGATGGCAGCACTGATATAGACAGCCTGGACGCTTTTGAGTATACGATCGAACGTGACATGAAATATCTGATCCAGGAGGTAGACGATGTTTGATGGATTTAAAAGATTGTGGAGAGGGGTAATGCGGATGTTTGGGTATACGACTTTAAAGAATATTGCCGGAAAAGACGTTACTCTTTCCGACAAGATGATCGATGCGATCAATGACTGGAAGAAAATGATGAACGGACAGGCGGACTGGCTTACCGATTACATAACGTCACTCAGGATAGAGGATGGAATCTGCAGAGAGTTTGCAGATGCTGTCCTGATCGAGATGGAATCTAATGTCAGTATTGAGCGTTTAGACAAAGTGTATCAGAGAGCGATATCTGATCTAAATGAACATCTTCAGGAGGGGCTTGGCCTTGGCTCATTCGTGTTAAAGCCGATTGGAGCTGAACGGTCGGAATTTATTACCGCAGATAAATTTATCCCTATTTTATTTGATGATAATGGAAAACCATCAGATATCGGGTTTTTGACTGTGAAGAGAATAGGGGAAAGCGATTATTTCACGAGATTTGAACGCCATTACTTTGAGAATGGTAATCTTACAATTGAGAATAAATGCTATCATTCACAGGATTCTTCTGACATCGGGCAGCTTTGCGGTCTGGATGAAGTACCAGAATGGGCAGATATCAATCCTGGGCCGGTGACATATCCGGGGATGCGGCAGATGGACTTCGGGTATTATAGGAATCCGATTAAGAACAGGGTTGATGAATCCGCTTGCGGGGTATCTATTTTCGAGTCAGCGAGAGAATTGATCCGAAAAGCAGATATTCAGGCCGCGCGGCTCAACTGGGAATACGAATCCGGCGAGCGGGCTATCCACATTGATAACCGAGCTTTGAAGATGGATAAAAACACGGGCAGGTTCGGTATGGCAAAGCTGAATAAAAAGCTGTACCGGGGGTTGAATCTTGAGGCTGGAAAAGACAATGAACTACTCAAAGAATATTCTCCGGAAATGAGAGACGAGGCTTATAAGAGAGGCCTGGAAGAGTTTAAGCGGGAAATCGAGTTTAATGTTGGTCTCGCATACGGTGATCTGTCAGATGTGCAGGAGGTAGCAAAGACGGCCACTGAGGTCAGGACGTCAAAAACGAGAAAGTTCAACCGTGTGACAGCGATCCAGTCCAACCTGAAAGACTGTCTTTCCGACTTTGCAGCAGGACTTGCCTTTTACAATGGCCTCTATACGTCAGGCTATGAATTCAACTGTGATTTTAAAGACTCTATTCTTGTCGATGAAGAAACAGAGCGTCTTCAGGATAGACAGGATGTTGCCGCAGGTTTTATGCAGCCGTGGGAATACCGGGCAAAATGGTATCACGAGGACGAGGCGACTGCGAAAGCTATGGTAATGCGCGAAGCTGACACGATAGATGAGTAGGTGGTATCATGACACAAGGAGAAATTGAATCCTTATCCCTTGCAATAGAGCGGGCAGCCTCCCGGCTTGAGTTGGAAATCATGAAAGACATTGTCAGGCGCATCAAGGCAAATTCGGATATGACGGCATCAGCAGAATATCAGATTAATAGGCTCAGACAGCTTGGGCTTGCGGATACTTATATTAAAAATCAGATCCAGACATATCTGAAAGCATCTGACACAGAGATCAACAGGATCTTTGAGAACGTGTTGGAAAATGAATACAGAAAATCAGATGCATTGTATTCGGAATCGGACAGACAACGCCCTCCTTTTGGCGACAATATGGAAATGCAGATGATCGTCGAGGCTGTAAAAAGGCAAACGGGAGAAACGTTTACTAATATATCC
The DNA here is from genome assembly GCA_944375765.1 of uncultured Mediterraneibacter sp. GTDB lineage: Bacteria > Bacillota > Clostridia > Lachnospirales > Lachnospiraceae > Mediterraneibacter. The sequence goes on from CALWAR010000023.1 coordinate 4,263, forward strand.
CGAACACTTGGATTTGGGATACATCAAGGTGGAAAAACAGGATTTATTTCTGTCACCGAGTATTATCAGAAGTCTCTGGATAATGCGATTCTCGGTATTATCTCAGGGGCATTTGATTACAATACAGCGATAAAAAAGGTTATTAGAGAAATGACTCAAAGCGGGCTGCGGACAATAGATTATGCATCCGGCAGAAAATACCGGATTGAATCTGCATCGAGAACTGCAGTCATGACAGGCTTTTCACAGGTGACACGCTATATGAATGAACAGGCAGCACGTGACCTGGGAACTGAGTATTTTGAAGTATCATATCACATAGGTGCGCGCCCGACCCATCAATGGTGGCAGGGCAGGGTTTACAGCTATCAAGAGCTGGTCGATGTGTGCGGACTTGGATCTGTTACGGGATTGTGCGGCGCGAACTGTTATCACTGGTATACACCTTTCATCAAAGGTGTATCCGTGCGAAACTACACGGATCAACAGCTTGACAGAATGATTGCAGAAGAAAATCTACCGAAACATTACGCCGGGAAAGAATACACTACCTACAAGGCTCTTCAAAAACAAAGAGATCTGGAGCGGCTTATGCGGAAACAGAGACAGGATATTACGCTTCTGGAAGCAGGGGAAGCGGATAGAATGGATATACTTGCTGTGCAGACAAGATACCGGACTACGATGCAGGAGTATGTCAGGTTTTCAGAAGCTATGAAACTACCTCAGCAACGGGAACGGATCTATCTGGATGGGCTGGGGAGGGCAGGAACCGGTTCAAGGCGTTATGTGAAAATTGGTAATTAGAACATCTGTCTTTGATGGGTGTTCTTTTTATATATCCGGTCAGTTGATCAGACCTAAAACAGTCAGTTCGTGGTGGCTGGTTACACACCTAAAACAACCTAATACGAAAAAAAGGAGAGTCGTAACATGAAAACAGAAGATTTAAAAGGGCTTGGTCTGGAGCAGGAGGCCATTAACAAAATCATGGACTGGAATGGAAAAGACATTGCTTCAGAACAGGCAAAGACAAAAAAAGTGGAATCTGAGCGGGACAATTACAAAAGCCAGCTTGATACCGCAACGGAGAAACTGGAGAGGTTTAAGGATGTAGATCCGAAAGAAATGGAGGCGACAATCACACAACTACAGGCGGATCTGAAAGCTAAAGATGAGGAGTATGCGGCGAAAGAGGCGGAACGACAGTTTAATGATACGCTGGATAAAGCTATCTCAACAGCCGGCGGACGTAATGCAAAAGCAATCCGCGGACTTCTGGATCTTGACGCTTTGAAGAATTCAAAGGATCAAACGGAAGATATCAAAAAGGCACTGGACAGTGTTAAGGAGTCAGATGCTTATCTTTTCGGATCCGATGAACCTTTCCTAAATCCCGTCGGATCTATAAATGATGCACACGGCGGGAACGACAACATGGGAAGCCTTGCGTCCATCAGGGCCGCTATGGGGCTCCCGGCAAAAAAGAAAGGAGAATAAAGAAACATGCCGAATAATATTGCGCTTAGGAAGCAGTATTCCACACTACTGGATGAAGTGTATAAACTGTCATCCCTTACATCCGTTCTGGATGGCCCTAATGAACTTGTACGCGAGGGCGCAAACGCAAATGAGATCCTTATTCCCAAGATGGATATGCAGGGACTTGCGGATTACAACAAACAGACGGGGTATGTTGCAGGCGATGTAACTCTGGAGTATGAAACTAAGAAATGCACTTATGACCGTGGACGTATGTTCACCGTGGATGCAATGGATAACATCGAGTCAGCAGGAATCGCATTCGGACGCCTGTCCGGCGAATTCTTAAGGACTAAGGTGGTGCCGGAGATCGACGCGTTCAGGCTCGCATCATATGCTCAGATCAGCGGCATTACTACAGTCAAAGAGAATCTATTGAACGGGAAAGCTGCGCTTGCAGCACTCCGTGCGGCACGTGGGAAGATTGAAAATGCGGAGGCGAATCTTGCGACCTGTTATCTGTTTATCAATCCTACAGTCTTCGGAATGATTGAGGACCTTGATACGACGGCATCGAAAAAAGCAATCGAGGGATTTGCAGGAATCATAAAGGTTCCGCAGGGCCGATTTTACAGCAAGATCGATCTGGCGGCAAATGGCGCAGGCGGATATTCAAAGAATGCCTCAGGCTTGGATATGAACTTTTTGATTGTTGATAAGCGGGCGGCGATCCAGTATCAGAAACATACAGTATCTAAGATAATTACCCCTGATGCTAATCAGGATGCAGATGCGTGGAAATTCGGTTATCGCACAGTTGGGATCGCTGAACATATGGACAACAAGAAAGATGGCATCTATGCCCATACAGTAGCGGGGGAATGACACCCGCTGTTGATACAGCCTTGATTGGCAGTGGGGAAATCGGAAAGGCAGAAATCGGAAAGGAGAAATAAAAAATGAGTTATGAACCAACAGTATGGAGAAACGGGGATAAGATTACAGAAGAGAAAATGAACAAGTTAGAGCGGGGTGTTCTGAATCAACAGGTTGGGGCCGCAGCTGGATTTGGTACTCCAACAGCAACTGTGGATGATAATACGGGCACACCGGAAGTTGAAGTCACGGCATCTGGTCCCGATACAGCAAAGATCTTTAAATTCGCTTTCAAGAACATAAAAGGGTCAAAGGGAGATCCGGGGGCAGGACTGACCGGAGAAGCAACATCTCTGGAAGCAATCGCGACGTCGGAGAGCGCTGACGCTGCTACGGTCGCGGCGAAAACAAACGAGATCATTGCTCAGCTTAAAGCGCGCGGGATCGTACTCTAACAGGAGGGTGGCATGGAGCGTTATGTGGATTTCGACTTTTACACAGACAGATATTTAATGGGTCGGCCTGGAGTTATACCAGAGCAGGATTTTCCTTATTGGTCCATGCAAGCCACATCTAAAATGAGAAGCTGCACATTCGGACGGGCAGATATATTGGATCCTCTTCCTGAACCCGTCCTTATGTGCTGCTGTGAGGTGGCTGAAAAGTTATATTTGTTCGATGCCGCCAAGACTGACAATGGCATGGTTTTGCGGAGTTACGGAAATGACGGAGAGACGGCGACATTTGAGTCGGCAGAATTCACTGCAGAAGCCGTGACGAAAGCGGTGTCGGATATTATAGAAAAATGGTTATCCAATACGGGATTAATGTATTGTGGGGTGGAGTGACATGAATCCGAATTACAACCAAACGATCACAGTATATAACTGCTTGCGTGCAGGGGATAATCCTGACAGTACAAAAGACATCTGGTACAGAACAGTGCTTACAAGCTGTTTTTACAAAAACGAGCTTGTAAGAGTGGATTTGGATAAGGGATCACGGATGTCGAATGTGTATACCGCAAGGATTCCGGAGCATGAAGATTATCGGCCCTATCATGAGTGGTGCGCATTATCTGAAGATAAGAGATCTAAATGCTTTACATTTAATCTGGGAGATATTGTTGTGCTCGGTGAGTGCAAGGGAGATATTACGGGTAAATCGCCCGATACTGCATCCGAGATGCTGCAGCATTATAAGCCGGATGCTTTCAAAGTGACAGCTTTTTCAGATAACACATCCCACATAGCAGGAAAACATTACAGAGTAGGAGGTTGACAATGGAAATAACATTTTCCTGGAACAAACCGATCGCACAGATTGCGGATGAGGCTACGGGAGGAAAGCAGACACTTCTTTTTATGGCATCAGAGGCAAAGAGAATGATGGAGCCTTATGTACCTGCACGGGATATGGTGCTCTCGCGGAATGTCAGGGTGTATGTGGAAGCGGGCGAGGGGATTGTTCATTATATGTCACCGTATGCCCGATATCAGTATCACGGAATCCTGATGGTGTCCAGGATTACCGGAAGTCCCTGGGCGAGACAGGGCGAAAGTAAGGTAAAAACAGGCAGAGCTCTTGTACATAGTAAATCCAGACACCCTCTGGCAACAGCACACTGGGACAAAGCTATGAAAACGGCGCGGTTGAATGACTATGTATCCGCTGTCCAATCATATATTCACGGAGGAAGATTATGACAAAGCACGAAGCTATGATCGAGTATGTAGAGCCTAAAGTAAATGAATTGATCGGTAAAACATTGTTGTTTAATTTTACGAACGATTCTCCCGGCTCTATTTCCTTTCTTACGAATTATTCTGGGAAAGTGGTAAAAAAATATGTGCGTGCTGCAGATAAGCAATATGGTTTTACGATACTGCTGACATGGCCGTTTTCTGAGGAGACCGACAGCCTGAACGTTGAGGCTATGAACTTTGCACAGGAATTCATGGAGTGGATCGATCAGCAGAATGGAGAGCAGAACTATCCTGACTTTGGAGAGCAATGCCAGGTAAAAAAAATAGAGAACTTACAAAACATGCCGAACCTTGCATCGATCAACTGGGAGACAATGACTGCTCAGTACATGATCCAGTGCAGGGTTCTTTATTTTGAGAAAGGAAGGTAAGAACATGAAATTAAAGGAACTGATGGCGGACTATAATCCAAGTGAGCAGTATGAGGGTTGGGTCACTAATGACGATTATGTCTTTGCGATTGACACTGCCCCTGGAGCGGAACAGCCTACAGCGGAAGATGAATTTGAAGTAGTTGAGATGGGGATTGCCGGATTAGATGCGCAGTTGAACCCGGTTACGCAGGACAAACAGTATATCCGTGCCGGACAGAGCACAACAAAGACAGGAACACAGAGATCGTTTGCAGTAACCGGAGACAGATACGTTGGAGATCCTGCACAGGATTTCTGCCTGTCGCACAGGATGAAATACGGGACAGGCAACGGGGTTGTTACAAACTACGTATATTTCAATATTTTAACCGGAAAAGGAGAGAAAGGGCAGTGCTCTATCATCGTAAATTCAGATGGATCAGGAAATGCCGGAGAGTCTTCTGCGGTGGATATTGAATTCAGGAAAATAGGAAGCAATCCTGCAGAGTACAAGTACCAGTCAGCGGAGGTGACTTCTCCGTCAACTGAGGCTGTAATAGGTACAGGAGTAATAGGTACGGCAGAACTTAAAGGAGAGAATGAGGTATGAAAATGCTGGAAGTGACGATTCTGGGCGTGAAAGTAAGCGCACCGTTGCTGAACCCCAAAACGGCGGAAGCATATGAAAAAGGGATGAATGTGTGTGTCAGGAGAATACAGAAGTCTGGGGAAAGCGAGGAAGACGGTGCGGAGGTACTGCGTGAACAATGTAATGCTGTGACCGATTATATTGACGAGGTGTTTGGCATTGGAGCATCAAGGCGTATCCTGGGGGCTGAGACGGATGTTCTGACCTGCCTGGACGCTCTGGCGGATATGGCGAACCTATACGAGGCACAGGTAGTGCCGCTGATTAAGGAGAAAACAGCAAAGATAACAGAGATCCTTACACAGGCTGGTGATAAAGGTGATCCGATTTAATCTGTTTACAGAGGAACTCCCGAAAGATGTTGAGATATCCGGCAGGAAGTATGAGATCAACACAGATTTCAAGACAGGATTCAAACTGGAAGAAGTAATGCGCTCTTCTGTATCCGGGGAGACAAAGATACTAAGAATGCTTCAGATATACTATCCTGTGATTCCGCCGGATATTGCGGCGGCGGTTGAGAAAGCCTTGTGGTTTTATCAGTGCGGGGACAGTAGAGGAACAGCTGAAAAGCCCAAAAACAAAAAAGAACGTTACAGGAACAAATATGAGAAGAATACAGCGGCATACTCTTTCTGCCAGGATGCCGCTTATATTTATGCATCGTTTCTCGAGCAGTATAGAATAGATCTATGCGATATCGAGTACATGCATTGGTGGAAGTTCTGCGCCATGTTTGAATCCTTGAGTGAAGATACTCAAATGGGGAAGATCATGTATTATCGGAAAGTCCGTACAACAGGAATGTCAAAAGACAAGAGATTCTTTATCAATGAGATGAAAAAGAAATACAGGCTTTTGGATAATACTGATGTGTCAGGCAGGCTTACACTGGAACAGAGAAATATGCGGTGGCGGAAATACATAAAAGACAGGTTTAAAGAGCAGGGCAGGTGATAAGATGGCGAGTGATGGAACAATAAAAATCTCCACACAGCTGGATAATAAAAATACAGAAAAAGCGCTCTCCAAGTTTTCTGCTTTCGCAAAAACCGGACTAAAAGGCGTTGCCACGGCCGTGACAGCAGTCTCAACCGGGTTAGCAGGTGTATCGGGATACGCAATTAAGGTGGGAGCCGACTTTGAAGCCCAGATGTCACGAGTACAGGCAATCTCAGGAGCAACGGGGAAAGAGTTTGAGCAGTTAAAGAACCAGGCAATTGAACTGGGAGCAGATACTGCATTCTCAGCATCAGAGGCTGCACAGGGCATGGAAAACCTTGCGTCCGCAGGTTTTACGACAAATGAGATCATGAGCGCTATGCCCGGAATGCTCGATCTGGCCGCAGCTTCCGGGGAAGACCTGGCAAACAGTGCAGATATCGCGGCGTCAACTCTGAGAGGATTTGGGCTTGAAGCATCGGAAGCAGGTCATGTAGCGGACGTACTGGCTGAGAATGCGAACCGGACTAACTCTTCTGTAGCTGAAACCGGGGAGGCGATGAAGTATATCGCTCCGCTTGCAAGAGCGGCGGGGATCAGCATGGAAGAGACGGCTGCGGCTATCGGTATCATGGCGGACTCAGGCATCCAGGGATCGCAGGCAGGCACGACGCTGAGGGGAGCATTGTCAAGGCTGTCCAAACCGACAAATGTCATGCAGCAGGCAATGGATGAACTGGGCGTCTCTTTCTATGATTCAGAGGGAAAGATGCTCTCGCTTACCGATCAGGTCGGTATGCTCCAGTCAGCAATGGAGGGGATGACGGATGAGCAGAAGAACAATTATCTCGTAACGCTTTACGGTCAGGAAGCTCTGTCCGGTATGCTCGCGCTGATCAACGAGGGCCCGGAGAGTCTTTCAAGTCTGACGTCAGCTTACGAGTCATGCGATGGTGCAGCGCAGGCGGCGGCAACAACTATGCAGGACAACCTAAAAGGATCCATTGAGGGCCTTGCAGGATCAGCTGAAACGCTCGCGATACTTTTCTACGATAAAGTGTCAGGAGGAATGAAAGACGCTGTCCAGGTGGTAGATGAAAGTGTGGACAACATCACAAACGCGTTGAATAACGGCGGTATTGACGCAGCAGTAAAGGCTGCCGGAAGTGAGTTTGCGAATCTTGCCACAGAGGTTGCGGGACATGCTCCGGCAATGGTCAACTCCGCTGTTCGTTTTATACAGTCGTTTGCTTCCGGGATCTATTCAAATAGGGGAAAGATTCTGTCCGCTGCAGGAAATGTGGCTACGGCTTTCGGAGAGGGGCTGGCCGATCTGCTCCCGTCTTCTGTAAGCGGCCCGGTAAAATCAGCGGTAAGAGAGATTGGGAAATCCTTTAAAAGTGGCGGGCTTCGGTCTGCCATTAGTACGGTATCGACAACGTTTAAAAATTTCAGCAGTGTGGCTGGAAAGGTGGCGAAAGTAACTTTGCCGCCGCTCACAAAGGCCTTGGATTTTGCGGGAGAAAATCTTGATCTTGTAGCTGCGTCGGCCGCAGCGGCGTTTACAGCATTTAAAGGATATGGGGTCATCACAAGCGTTGAAAAGGCGGTAAAATCTCTGGCTTCAACTACCGCGCTACTATCCGCGGCAGAAGCGGCAAATGCCTTACAAGTGCGGGCAGCATCAGGTGCGCTGACTGCCAAAGAAATGATAGTGGGTGTTCTGACAGGAAAGATTAAACTGGCTACGGTAGCGCAAATGGCATGGAATGCCGTTATGAATGCGAACCCCATTGGGCTTTTGATAACAGCTATCGGCGCTCTGACAGCAGGAATCGGCGTCTATGTACTTACACAAAAAGATTCAGAGACTGCAACAGATAAGGCAAATAAAAAGTTGGCAGAACAGGCGGAGGCTATCCGTGAGACACAGGCAGCACGAAAGGAAGAAGTGGCCGGAATCCAAGCCGAGTATGGTCATTATCAGCAATTATGGAATGAACTTCAGGGAATCGTTGATCAGAATGGAAAAGTAAAAGAGGGGTACGAGGAACGGGCGGCTTTCATTACCTCCACACTGTCAGACGCACTGGGCGTCGAGATCGAAATGGTGGATGGCGTCATACAGGAATATGGAAATCTGACGGAATCAATCGATCAAGTTATCCAAAAGAAAAAGGCGGAGGCTCTGATCGATGCGTACATGGATGACTATACAGAGGCTTTAAAGAAACAGGGCGAAGCAGCAAAAGAGTTGTCTCGTACTTACGACGACTACAGCGCCGCAAAGAAACGGGCGAAAGAAGCCGATGATGCATTAAAAGAAGTAATGTCTTCCATGACGCCGGATGTAGCGGCAAATTCATTTGAAGTCCTGCAGTTAAGCCAGGCGCAGGCGGAAGCTAATAAAGAGCTGGATGAAGCAAAGGCAGCCTATAATGATGCTAAAACAGCATCCGAAGAGTACAGTACGACAATCGCAAATGTGGAGTCTGCGATGGGGGCCGCAGAAGCCGGAAGTGAGAATGCATCAGCAGCAGTATTGGCATTGTCCAATGACCTGAAGAGAGCCGGATCAGTAAGCGATGAGGCGTTGAAAGCCCAGGTTGATACTTTTAAAAACAGCTATGATGATATGCAGGCTGCCGTAGCGGAAGAGGGATCGGGCGTCACACAGGAAATGGCGAATCAATCCAGAGCAATGTGGCTCATGGCGCAGATCGAGTATGAAAAGGGCACTACTAACAACAAAGCACTGATAGAACAGTGGCAGGCGGAGATTAACGCATTGCTGTCAGATTCCGGGAGCCCTGAAGCCGCAATGCAGGAGGGCCGTGAGATCACAGAATCGATGGCGAGTGGAATCTCCAGTAAGGAAACTGCCGTTAAATCTGCAGCATCAGGGATATCCACGGCTGCAAATATCGCTTTAGGATCTGCCAATACCCAGGCAACAGGCCAAAAGAAAATATCGGATTATAGCGCAGGTGTGAGTAGTAAAAAGAGTGCTGTCTCTTCTGCAGCATTGGCTGTATCATCTGCTATGAATGCCGCACTGGGTTCGGCGAATACCGGAGAAACCGGAAGAAATAAAGTATCTGAGTACAGCACTGGTGTGAGCAGCAAGAAGAATGCAGCCGTCTCAGCGGCATCTGCGGTATCGGCCTCGATGAATATTGCCCTTAGTTCCGTAAATACGAAAGTGACTGGACAACGCAAGGGAGAAGAATATGCGTCTGGTATCCGCAGTAAATCTGGCGCTTCCCGAACAAGCGGAAAGGTAATTAATTTGAGCGCTGATGAGGGGGCGCGGTCTAAAACGGGATACGATGCAGGCTCCGGTTTTGGGGCAGGATTCGCATCAGGCATCCAGGCATGGGTCGGAAGCGTTGTGAGTTCCGCAGCAAATCTTGCCGCGAGTGCGCTGGCGGCAGCAAAAAGAACAATCAACTCTAATTCGCCGGCAAAGGAAACGATAAAACTCGGTAAGTATTTCGGACAAGGTTTTGAGCTTGGAATCCAGAATGAAGAAACGGCTGTGGAAAAGGCATCAAAAAATCTTGCGGAATCCGCTTTACATTCTCTGGATATTTCGTCGGCACTGGATCAGATAAAAGGGCTTGATGTGGCAAGCGTAGTTGATGGGATTTATGATGCAATGTCCGATGTTAATCTCAGGATTACAGATAAAGTAACGTCAAAAATAGAGATTGCGGACAGGGCGGCTATGATAAGAGATCAACAGATGGCAGAGAGCAAGCTAAAACTTTCAAATGAAGATATAAAAAAACTGGCGAAAGAGTTCGGGATGATTGCAGGAAATACCGTCTCCGACCGGATGAAAGGAATGAAGTTCCGTGCATTCGACAGAGACTTTGCGAGAGTTGTGGAGGAGGCTAAGAGATCGTGAAAGACATATATTACATAAACAGCCAAAACTATAAACTGGATCTGCTCAGCCCTCCTTATATGCTGCAGACAGGAGACATCTTTGATTACTCATGGAACTATGATAAAGGTGGATTTACAAAGGTTACGGCAGAAAAAACACTGCTCTTGAGTATCCTGAACATCGGGAGACAGCAATACTACGAGGCAATCGACCACTTTGCGGAGGTGACAGAGATTGATGTCCTGGAAAAAAGGCCGGGGCGTTTATATGTAGGCGAGTTTTATTTGAAATGTAACATACATGCGTCAACGAAAAGCGAATGGGAAAACGACATTGAACTCTTAGATAATGAGATCGCCCTTGTGACAGACCATCCATTCTGGATCCGGGAACACCCGCATTTGTTCAAGGCATCCGAGGTTACATCGACAAACAATAAGCGCTACCCCGGGAGGTACGCGTACCGCTATGCAAACGGGCTCAACAATACAAAGCTCGTAAACCCGCATTATGCAGAGGCCAACTTCATCCTGCGTATCTATGGCCCCTGCGTGAAGCCGTCCGTGTATATCGGAGGTTACGAATACCATGTAGAGATCATATTGGAAGCCGGGGAATATCTTGAGATCGACAGCACGGAGGAGACTGTCACGAAGATCATGCTGTCAGGAATACGGGTGAATTCGTTCCATTACCGGTCCTTTGCAAATTCGATCTTCCGGCCGATTCCACCGGGAGAGCAGGATGTCTCATGGGATGGGAGTTTTGATTTCGACCTGATCCTGTTTGAAGAAAGGAGTGAACCGAGATGGTCATGAAAGCGGAAATGATCTATGAGGGCGGGACATATGAGCTGGCAAGGGACAACCAGACCGGATACTACACGGCAGACCTCAGAGCTATCAAACGGGCTCTTCCATCGATTGAAACTTACAGCTATTATCCTGTTATGATCCGGGTAACAGATGAGGCCGGGAATGTTGCCGTCCGGACGATCGCCGACGCAGAGATCGGCCCGGATCTTCTGCTGATCGTGAGGGAAAAACAACTGTTTCCGTTGAAATATATAATCTCGAACACACTCGGGGAAGAGCTGGGCTATGTAAAAGATGCAGACCGGATCGATATGGATATTGGAAACACGAATGATTTTGAGCTTATTCTGAACACGGGCGTCTGGACACAGGACATGTATGACTGGGGATACCGGATATTTATCCCCGGCACAGAGTATGGAGGGATTCTGGAGGAACAAAAGACTTCTACCTCCGAACATACGATCACATGGCGCGGCTATACCTGGCGCGGGCTGCTGTCGCAGAAGATCATACAGCCTCCTGCCGGACAGTCCCATCTTACTGTCTCCGGGGAAGCGAACGCAATCATCCGGCAAGTGCTGGGGGACCGTTTCGGTTCTCTTTTTGTCGTCGACCAGGAAGATAGCGGGATCCAGATCAGCCGCTATCAGTTCGACCGATACTGTACCGTATTGGATGGGATCACAAAGATGCTGGATACAGTGGGGGCCCGTTTGAGAATCTATTACGACCAGGGAGAACCGGGCAGACTGAATGCAGCAGTGAGACTGTGTGCCGTCGCTGTCACAGACTGGTCTGACGAGCTGGAGTACAGTCAGGACGGCAAGCTGAACTTCACGACCGTGGATTATCGGCGGGGAATCAACCATCTGATCTGTGCCGGATCCGGGGAAGAAGAAGAGAGGACGATCCTGCATCTCTACGTCCAGAAAGACGGAAGCATCGGGATCAGCAGGTATTATACAGGACTCGATGAACGGGAAGCGCTGTACTCCTATACTTCCGCACAGGATGAAGAGACGCTCAGGAAAGACGGCATAAACAGGCTGAAAGAATTGATGAACTATTCCCGGATGGATGCGACGATTGACAACGTGGACGTTGACATCGGGGATATCATAGGAGGTCGGGACCGGATCACAGGCATGTCATTGAAACAGCCTGTCGTCGGCAAGATCCTGCAGACGCAGGATGGAAAGACTTCTGTGGAATACAAACTGAAAGGAGAAGAATAACATGGCATTTAAACCGATAACCGTAAACACCCCGGCTGCTGAACCGGCCCATATCCTCGCAGAGGATGATGCGGCGATCTATGCGGGCATTATAGGTGGAGACTGCGTGCTGCCGATCGGGGGGCTCATGAAAACTACAGTGATCACAAACAATAAGGTGAGGGTTTCAGACGGCGTGGTCGTGGTGGGCGGCCATGTAGGGCGGATCGTAAAAGGGGATTATGAGGACATGACGATCGCGAATGGAACGGCCGGACAGAAACGGAATGATATCATCGCTGCACGGTTCCTTGCAGGAGCTGACGGCGGTTCGGATTCATTTGGGCTTGTCGTGATCCGGGGAACACCGGGAAGCTCTGCATCTGATCCGGTCATCGTAAAAGGAGATCTGTATGCAGGGGATAAACAGAGGGACTACCCCTTGTGGCGGGTACGACTTGAGGGCCTGAGCATCACAAAAGTAGAGCAGATGTATGAAATCGGTACGACAAATAAAGATTTGTCAGATAAAGCCGCTGATCTGTCTGGCAAAATTCCGGAGGAGGGAAATGGATACCTCCGATTTGCAGATGGCACACTTATGCAATGGGGACGGGCCTATTTCCAGTCAACGGCAAGCGGCGGTACTGGAGCAGTTACCATAACTTTTCCGATCCCTTTTTCAGTGCTCCCAAGAATGTCGGCAACCCCGATATATGCAGCAACAGCTACTCCTGTATTTAACGTGTCCGTTCAACCCAGGAGCGATATGAGAAGCGCTAATTTATATGCCAGAACCTCTGCCGGAGCGATCGTATCCTCCGCCTACGCCGACTGGATAGCAATCGGAAGATAGAACAGGAGTGATGAGATGGCGTTAGACAGAGTTGAATATTCACTAAACGGCCAGACATATCTTCTGGCCAAAGATCTCTCTGACGGGATGTGGAAAGCGTCCGGCACAGCGCCGACAAAATCCAGTTTCAGCCAGAAAGACCATAAATATGAATCCGTCCTGAAAGCATACGACCAGGCCGGAAACGTGACGACAGTTGACAGGAACGACAGCGTATTCGGAGAAAATATGCTGATTGATGTTAATGAAAAAGTTCCGCCTGTGATTACCCCGCTCCTGCCCGGAGCGGGAGCATACCTGACAAGTCACAGCGTCGAGATCCAGTTTGATGTAACAGACAACGATTCCGGCGTGGATCCTGATACGATATCCCTGCAGGTTGACAAGGAGATAATGTCAGGGCTGACAAAAAACCAGATCGCAGGCGGATACCGTTGTTCTTGCACTGCAACACTTGAGGACGGCGGCCATACGCTTTCGATCGGCGTGCGGGACAACGACGGGAATGCAGCGGGGCAGAAGACGGTCGCATTCACCGTGGATACGGTACCACCGGAGCTTAACGTGCCTACGCCAGCCGACGGGCTGATTACCAACAAGCAGGACGGAGTAGTGACAGGCATTACAAATGACGCTACAAGCGCACCCGTGACCGTTCAGATACGGCTCAACGGCGTAGACCAGGGAGCGGTGACAGTCGGCGGAAATGGATCTTTCGCGAAGAACATCACCTATCAGGAGGGTGTCAACGAGATCTATGTAAAAGCCACAGACAGAGCCGGAAAATACTCAGAGGTCACACTCACAGTCATTTGTGACATGACAGCGCCTGTAGTCCATTCCGTTAAGATCATCCCAAACCCGGTAGGGGCGGGAGAGCAGTTCACCATAATCGCTGATATTACAGACGAATAGGAGGGTGGGAAGAAACATGATACATATCGACGATATCAGGATCACTCCGAACCCGATGACAACGGGAGAGCCGTTTACAATCGAGGTTGCCCTCCATGAAGAATATGAAAACGCAAAAAGATATAAAAACAGATATCCCCACCGATACGGGGAGAAAGGAGAGAAACAATGAAACAGCTTATGCTAAATGATGGGAGGAGCGTGGAGGTACAGAGCGTCAGCGCGGCGGATGGGGTCATGCACATACGGATGATCCTGACAACATCTGAACAGCTGAAAGCATTCTTTTCGGACAGTTTTGCCACATCCGTCATGACACTGTATGAGAACGGTAAGAAAGCAGCAGAGTATGAGAATTATACTATTCTGAAATACATCAAAGAAGAATCTGGCGGCATCTGGGAAGTAGAGATGAGGCAGGACTCAGCGGATATGAACACCCGCCTGGAAGAGCTGGAGGAAGAAGTCCAGGCATCCAGACAGACGGCCATCCAGACGAATACCGACCTCCAGATAGCCATTGCGGAACTGACGGCATTGATCACTACTTTAACGACGCCAACGGCAGATGGGGGAGGGGGTGAGACGGATGTTTCATGAGGGCAGCGTGATCGTAAAGGCATGGATAAACCTTGTCCTGTCCGGGACATACACCCGGGAGCAGGTGCCAAACCTGAGCAATCTGCAGGAAGTGGTAATAGGAATCATAAACAGCCTCACAGGAGAGTAGAAAGGAACAAAATCATGAACATCAGAGACAGGCCGTGACCCGGCCTTATTTTTATACTCTAAATTAAGGAGACGTTATATGCAAGAAATATTGATGGAGACATATACGATACTCCTCCCGGTCCTGCTCGGATACATTGTCTGGCTGTTAAAGGAACAGCGGAAAACTGAGGAAAAAAGACGCAGGGAAGAGGATGAGAAAAGAGACGCAATCGGCAATGGGGCGATGCTCTTGCTGCGTGTCCAGCTCATAGAATATCACGATGAATGGATGGAGAGAGGATATGTCACAAAACACGGAATCCAGAATTTCATAGAGATGTACAATACATACCATTCTCTTGGCGGGAATGGTATGATGACACATCTTCTGGAAGAAGTGAGCGAGCTGCCAATTAGAAATTGAAAGAGAGGGAATGCATCATGAAAAATAAAGAATACTGGACACAGTGGGCCAAAGCGGCAGGGATCAGGGCCGTTAAGACTGCCGCAGAGACAGCGGTATCGCTGATCGGCGCGAATGCGGTCAATATCGTAAGCCTGGACTGGCCGAATATCGTCGGCGTATGCGCTACGGCGGGCATCGTGTCTCTTCTGGTGAGCCTCAAAGGGCTGCCGGAGGTCACAGTGCCGGAATATACGGAATAAAATGACAGTTCAATAAACAGGGGGTGCGTAACAGCGTCCTCTGCTGTACATATTACAATATGTGGAACATGTTTTTGTGAAAAATCTACATCTTGCGGTTGAAAAAAAGGGTATATTTTTGCTATAATAGAGAAAAATAGCAGAAAACATTTTAGAAAGGAGTGAGATTGTCATGGCAACAAAAAGTATCTTGAAGACAATCAACATAAGAGACAACAAGACTGCCCGCAATTTCGTAAATGCGCTCGAAAAAGCAAAGAGCAATCCTGGAAAAGATGTGAAATATACCAGAAAATGTACAGAAATTACAGGGGATAAGATCAAAGAGTTTTTTGATTCGTAACTAATATGTCAGAATTTAAGCAATTTAATTTAAGCAGTGTTTTGAAGCAGTTAGGAGAGGAGAGGACAAAAGAGATACTCTCCTCTTTTGTATGTCCGATAAATAAAGATGTCGAGACGTTTTGCAGAACAAAAGCTATTGAGTTCTCAAAAAGAGGATTTGCCCAGACTTATCTTGTGTATTGGCAGGAGGCGGATGAAAAAGAGTTTATTGGTTATTATACAATAGCTATGAAACATTTCTCCGTGTGCAAAAAGCAGTTAAGTAATAAGTTGTTTTCAAGGGTAAAGCAGCATGGTACATACAATATTGCGACAGGAGAGTATATTATTTCGGCGCCACTGATAGCACAGCTTGGGAAAAACTTTGATCGCGGAAACGATACCTTGATTTCTGGAAGCGAAATCTTGCAGATGGCAATTGACAGAATTCGTGGGATTCAGAGGGAGATCGGAGGCAAATTTCTTTACTTGGAGTGTGAAGAAAAAGAAAAACTCATCGAATTTTATGAAGCTAATCATTTTGTATCATTTGGGAAGCGGGAACTCGACAGGGATGAAACTGATTTGGAGGGGAATTACTTAATTCAATTACTGCAGTACAGAGAAGTTTAAGCAGAGGACGTGTAACAGCGTCCTCTTTTTGTTGCGGCGTCGCAACGGAAAGGAGTACATATGAATATCAAAGAAACGAATCTTAAATTCGGGAGCCTGAGCAACAGGAGCAAGACGACAAGAATCATCCTGCATCACGCAGCAGCGAAGTCCTGCGGAGCGTCAACAATCCACCAGTGGCATAAGAACAATGGCTGGTCTGGAATCGGTTACCACTTCGTTGTACGGAAAAACGGCACGATTGAGCGCGGACGTCCGGAGAAGACAGTCGGGGCACATGCCTCCGGGAGCAATT
>CALWAR010000024.1 GCA_944375765.1 uncultured Mediterraneibacter sp.
GTCTGATCGGTTCTTCCAACAACCCGGTGTCAGGTATGGCTATCGCGACGCTCATCATCGCGACGCTTCTCCTGAAAGCGACAGGGACAGACGGCACGACCGGTATGATCGGAGCGATCGCAATCGGCGGCGTTATCTGTATCATCGCAGCGATCGCCGGTGATACTTCACAGGATCTCAAGACCGGTTTCATCGTTGGCGCCACTCCGAAGAAACAGCAAATCGGCGAGATGGTCGGCGTCATCGTATCAGCAGCAGCGATAGGATGGGTTCTCTATCTGCTCAATGAAGCCTGGGGTTACGGCGGAGAAGAGATTCCTGCTGCACAGGCGACAATGATGAAGATGCTTGTCGAGGGCATCATGGATGCGAATCTTCCGTGGGCGCTGATACTTATCGGAGTATTCGTAGCGATTGTCGTCGAGATCGTGAAAGTACCGGTCATGCCTTTTGCAGTCGGCATGTATCTGCCGTTCAGCTTAAGCGCGGGCATCATGGCTGGCGGTATCGTACGTTTTATCGTGGATAAGGTCAAAGGTACAGACGAGGAAAAGAAAGAGCGTGCAGACAGAGGAGTCCTGTTTACTTCCGGTCTGATCGCGGGCGAAGGCATCATAGGGATCATTCTTGCAGTGCTTGCCGTCGCAGGAGTGGACTCAAAGATCCAGCTCAAGTTCAGTCTGCCGCAGTGGGGCAGTCTTATCATCTTCATACTGCTCCTGTTCTTCCTCTACACACGGTGCATGAAGAAAAGCAAAAAATAGCATATAACATCAAAAGATGCAGCCTGCCGCTTGCGGGCTGTTTCTTTTTGTGTTATGTTATGATTCAGCGGCCGGAACGGCGCAGCAGCATCAGGATTACTCCCCGGCTGAAATATAGATTTAATAACGAGAGGAAACCTCTGATAATTATGAAGAAAAGAAATGATAAAAACTATCTTGACTATATTCCGGTAAGAAATCCGAACATCGAGTATGAGTCAGACGAAAACGGCAGAGTCACCGTCCTCATCGAATGGAAAGGCTTTTACCACAGGATCGCCCAGAAGTTCTTTCACCGCCCCCGCGTAAGCGATATAAAGCTGGACGATTACGGCAGTTTCGTGTGGCTTGCCATTGACGGCGCAAAAGATGTACATCAGCTCTCCACAGAGCTCGACGCCAGATTCCCGAAGATGGAGAAATCTCTTTCCAGACTTATCAAGTTCCTGGAGATCCTGCACGATAACCGCCTGATCCACTGGAAAGGAGAAAAGTAATGCTCAGATATATCCCCTATGTCCTCCTTTTCGCCCTTGTGACTATGATCATCTACGGCTGGGGCCTCTGGCGCTCCATGCGGCAGCAGCAAGATCTGTCCAATATGCTCAGCGCAAAAGGGATCTCCCGGATCAAAAAGGCGCTGAAAAGAAACGGGCCCATGACATCCCCAGAGCTGAAAGAAACGGTAAAAGGACTGACTGCAAAGCAGCCGTTTGGCAGGGAGCAGATCGCAGTAACCGATCCCGAAAAATTCCTCGGCTCACTCCTTCCGTATATGATAAAGCAGAAAATGATCTCCGAGACTCAGGAAAACGGAAAGACTGTCTATCAGCTACGTAAGTAACTGGCAGACAGTCTTTTTCTCTCCGAAAGTTCATATGACAAACGGCATACTGATCTTGCAAAGCCGTCAGGAGTGATAATACAGTTCGATCGGATCGATCGGATCGAACGGATTCTCCTCTTCCATTTTCTTATTGCGCCCACGGCGTTTTATAAGTTCTCCGCTCTTATTATATACCCAGAATGAATATACGAGCAGCTTGTTTATCTTACCGATCTTTTCTTTCGTCGTCTTCTCATACAGCGTCCCTCCTGCTTTGAGGGCTGTCTTTTTGTGGATCAGGGAGATAAGGTCTGTCTCGCAGCTCACCGGCTCCGGCAGTATCGTGTAGCCCCGTCCCACGCAGTCCGGCTTATGTGAATCACTGCCGCCTGTAGTGACTTTCCCATATTTCTTCGCGAGTTTTTCTGCGCCTGCATTGGACTCAGCCGACTCGCAACTGTTAAACGCCTCGACGAAATCAAATCTCTTCACAATCTCCGGGGAAAGGTAGTATCTCCTTGTATTGGTAAAACTCATATACTTTTCCCCGCACGGATGAGCAGGCCCTAATACCCCGCCGTTCCTGTGCACAAGATCTATGAGAAGGGCCAGCGGCATCCCCCGCATTTCCAGCAGCCTCATCTTCACGCCCTCGGGCATGATAACAAGAATATGTCCCGCATCCCGCGTGTCATACTCTATTCCCTTGAGAACAACAAAGTCCGTATGCTTCTTTCCTTTTATATGTTCTTTCCAGTAACGATATCCGTTATAAGTGTCGTGATCTGTGATGACCATTCCCTGAAATCCATGTTTCTTAAGTATGGTTATATACTCGTCCACTCCGACTTTGCTGTCGATCGACCCTTCCTTTACGTGGCAGTGCATATCTATCTTCATGCAAAAGTCCCCTTTTCTGTTATCCTATCTGATAATGTTTCTTATTTCTGAGTTAATTATACATCATTCCGGCATATAATGACAACATAAGAACACGGACTTTTCACTTTGATTAATTATGTGCAGGCTACACCGTTACCAGCACATAAATAAACTATGTTGAAATACAAGGCCCTGGGGCACATTCCTCACAGAGGGCGTCCCAGGTTGCAGGATCTGTTTTCTCTATACATATTCCCCAAGTCCCTGATCAGCCTCTCATACTCATCCACGACAGATACCGGCGACAGAATCTGCGCATCTCTGCCGAGACCGGTTATCCAGCCGAAGAACTGCTCACTGACCGCCACCTGGACACGCGCTGTAAAATGATCCTCCCCGTCCGGACGCATAGAAACATCTTTTCCGAACCGGTCGATCACGACTCCTACGAACCTGTTATGGAAACGGATGCGCACCGTCTCCTCCCGTCCCCCGAACATGCCGAACGTTCTTTTTGTATACTGAGCCAGATCAAATCTGGCAAATTCTTCCCGTCCGGCTCTTCTGCTTCCGGAAAGCTCGATGTGAAGCATCTTATCCACACGGAAATGTTTGATGATCTGCGCGTCCATGTCGTATCCGATCAGATAATAATTCTCGTTGTCCCAGGTCAGAGCCCATGGGCTTACGTGATAGTTTTCCCCTCCCCTTTTCAGTCGGAGTTCCTTTGAGACTGTCCACTCAAAATACCTGAATGCTATCTGCTCGTCCATGGAGATCGCAGCGTGCAGCTTATCCACATTGTAGTAAATACTCTCGTTCATAGTCTTGATACGATCTGCAACTACAACCTGACGCTGGAGCTGACGGGCTTCATATCTGCTTGTCAGTTTCTCGATCTTGCGGATAAGGCTGTCAGACTTTTTCTGCGTGATAAAACGCGAGGACTGGACTGCATCCACAAGCAGCTTCAGCTCGGGGAGCTCGAATTCTCTCCGGGCAAGGTAGTATCCCTCCGGATGCTCTTTGCGGTAAGCGATATCCAGTCCGAAATTCTTAAGCGTCTCTATATCATTGTAAATACTCTTTCTTTCTGCATATATCCCTATGTCGGACAGTTTCTCCTGCAGACGTTTCCGCGGGAGAGGATGCTCCTCATCGGTCTGCTCAAGAAACAGTTCCATCAGATATAATATCTTCGCTTTCTGATTGCTTGTCTTTGCCATCTTTCCCTCATTCCAGTCTGACATATGCGGCTTGCATCTTTCTGCAGCCCGTGTCTGTTCTCCCCGTCTATTCTATCAGCGTTCTTATCGCCTGACAAGATAAAGGCCGCTGTTTGCACAGCGAAAGTGGATGCCAATCAATCTGTTTTGATCAACATCCACTTTCATACTGATATTTCTATCATTCTTTTTACCTCTTTCTTTTTTCTATCTTTCTTTTTCCGATCGATAGATCATCTTATGTTCCCGGTGGTCCGTACCTCCTTTGCTTAGATTCCAGTTAAATCCGGGGCCTGATGATCTTTCGCGTGATATAGATTTTACCTCTCTCATAACTTTCTCGTCATTATGATCTTTCTCTATATCTGACCATTTATCTCCCGATCCTGATATTCAACTGGTTTATAAAACTTTCTATCAGTTTTATTTGTTGAGTTTATAATAACTCTTTATTCTCTTTTTGTCAACTAATTTTCAGAAAATTTCATTAAAAATGCGAAAAACGTATTTCTTCCATATACCTTTTCAGTTGACTTCTATATAGGCTGCTATTAAAATAGAATGGAAATATCGACATTATCATTGATATAAAAGGAGTTTAATGATGGAAAAGCTGAAGATACCTGAGGGTTACTCCTCTCCGCTCACGATCCGCGAGACGGAAGTCGCCATTAAAGAAGTAAAAGATCATTTTGAACGTGCTCTCGCTAAATCGCTGCATTTGACACGTGTCTCCGCTCCTCTGTTCGTGCGCCCTGAAACGGGAATGAACGACAACTTAAACGGCGTCGAACGCCCCGTTTCATTCGGAATCAAAGAGCAGGACGAGGCGATGGCCGAGATCGTACACTCTCTTGCGAAATGGAAACGTTATGCTCTGAAAAAATACGGCTTCCATTCAGGAGAGGGCCTCTATACAGATATGAGCGCTATACGGCGGGATGAGGATACAGACAATATCCATTCTCTCTATGTGGACCAATGGGACTGGGAGAAGATCATCTCAAAAGAAGAACGAAATATGGAAACACTTGAATATACGGTGCGCAAAGTCTACAGCGCCCTGAAAGACACGGAGGATTATATCTCGAGAAGATACAACTACATCGAGCCGCTCCTGCCGGATGACATCTTCTTTATCACATCCCAGGAACTGGAAGATATGTTCCCTGAATGTACGCCAAAGGAAAGAGAACACCGGATCGCCAGGGCAAAAGGGGCGGTATTTATCTCTCAGATCGGCAAAGTCCTCGCATCAGGCGAAAAGCATGACGGACGTGCGCCGGACTATGACGACTGGGAATTAAACGGTGATATCATCGTCTATTATCCGGTGCTTGATATGGGACTGGAGCTCTCCTCTATGGGCATCCGCGTAGACGAAGACTCTCTCAGAAGCCAGCTTAAGACTGCCGGCTGCGAAGAGCGTGCTCAGCTTCCGTTCCAGAAATCTCTGCTGAACAGAGAACTGCCGTATACAGTAGGCGGCGGTATCGGCCAGTCGCGCATCTGTATGTACTATCTGCGCAAAGCTCACATCGGAGAGGTGCAGTCCTCCCTGTGGCCGGAAGACGTCACGGAAGAAGCTCTCTCTCACGGCATCAGCCTGCTTTGACCGGGCCTGTGTCCAAAATCCCAGATACCCTCAGCTATCCAGATCTGCCGGGGGTATTTTTCTGCTTTCTCATATCTCCCGCACATATCTCCCGGCAGGCGGGCAGGACGCAGCAGGCATGATTGTGTTATAATCATGCAGAATACTGCAAGCAATTGCGGATCTGCACCGGTATAATAATATCATTCTGTTCTGTCAAAGGAGAGATTAACATGACGAATCTGTTACTTGCGATCATTTATCTGGCATTTGTCAGTCTCGGGCTTCCGGACGCCCTGCTCGGCTCCGCATGGCCTACAATGTACAGTGAATTCAACGTCCCTGTTTCATACGCAGGGATCATTTCCATGATCATCGCTCTCGGGACGATCATATCCAGCCTCCAGAGCGACCGGCTGACGAAAAAGCTGGGGACCGGGAGTGTTACTGCAATCAGCGTGGCAATGACTGCTATTGCTTTGCTGGGATTTTCCTTTACCCATTCGTTCTGGCTGCTCTGCCTGTGGGCCGTTCCTTATGGTCTGGGAGCGGGAAGTGTGGATGCGGCTCTGAATAACTATGTCGCGCTCCATTACAAGAGTCACCACATGAGCTGGCTGCACTGTATGTGGGGTGTTGGAGCAACACTCGGTCCCTATATCATGGGGTTTGCTCTTTCCGGCGGAAACACATGGAACCTGGGTTATCTGTGTATCGGCGTCCTGCAGATCATACTCACCGCTGTTCTCATCTTCACCCTTCCACTCTGGGGAAGCCGGAAGCATCCGTCTGGAAGCAAAGTTGTAAGCGATGGAGCGTCACAGAAAAAACCTCTCTCACTCGCGGAGATCATCCGTATCCCCGGAGCGAAAGAGGTTATGCTCTGCTTTTTCTGCTACTGTGCGGTCGAACAGACTGCCGGCCTTTGGGCGAGCAGCTATCTCTCGCTGTTTAAGGGGATCCCCTCAGAGACAGCCGCGCGCTTTGCCGGCATGTTCTTCATCGGGATCACAGTCGGACGCGGAGTCAGCGGATTTATCACCATGAAGCTGAACGATATGCAGATGATCCGGCTTGGACAGGGGATCATCGCGGCAGGGATAGCCGTCATGCTGCTGCCGGGCCCCCACATCATCTCTCTCGCCGGACTTATCCTGATCGGTCTTGGATGCGCGCCGGTCTATCCGTGCATCATCCACTCCATACCTGCACATTTCGGGGCGGAGCGGTCACAGGCTATCATCGGCGTACAGATGGCGAGCGCATATGTCGGCACGTGTCTTATGCCTCCGCTGTTCGGACTCATCGCGAATCATATCAGCATCGCGCTCTTTCCGCTCTACATGATGATCATATTGATACTCATGGTCGTCATGCATGAACTTTTGGCAAAAAAGACCTCTTAGGAACATGACTGCCGAAAGACCGCGCTTTTTGTTTATATCCTGCAGATCACTTCTGTGATGAGTTCCTTAAACTGCTTCCCTACCCTGTCCGCCGTTTCCTGGACCTCTTTGTGGTCAAGCGGTTCCTGGGACATGCCTGCCGCCAGATTGGTGATACAGGAGATACCGCATATCTCCATCCCCATGTGGCGGGCGGCCATAGCCTCGCACGCTGTGCTCATGCCGACTGCGTCTCCGCCCAGGAGCCTGCACATACGCACTTCCGCAGGAGTCTCATAGTTTGGCCCGGTAAGCTGCATATATACGCCCTCCCTGAGTGTGACTCCCATTTCTTCTGCGGTCTTTCTAATAATGCTGCGCATACGGCCGCTGTACACCTCGCTCATATCGGGGAATCTGGCTCCGAGCTCATCGATATTTTCTCCGATCAGAGGACTTGGGACTCCGCTTACAATATGGTCTTTTATCAACATGAAATCCCCCGGCTTATAGTCGGGATTTGTTGTTCCCGCAGCATTTGTCAGGATCAGTTTTCTGGCTCCGAGCATCCCCATCAGACGGGTGGGAAGCACCACGTCAGTCATCGGATATCCCTCATAGTAATGTACTCTCCCCTGCATGATGACAACTGGCACTTCTTTCACATATCCAAAGACAAATCTGCCTTTGTGCCCTGCTACCGTGGATGTGGGAAACCCTTCGATCTGTGCGTAATCTATCGTCTGCACGATCCGGATGCCGTCCGCATAGTCTCCGAGCCCCGAACCGAGTATGAGCGCCGTCTCCGGTTGAAAATCAATGCTCTTTTTCACACTTTCAAGGCAAGTCACCAGTTTTTTATATATATTATTCATTTCCTAACCTCGTTTTTATTTATTTTGATTCCATCGCTGAAGCAACGATCTCTTTCAGTCTGCCATACTGCTCCTGATCAACCAGTATTTTATTTCCTTCTTTTGTGATCAGGCCGCCGTCCGAAAATTTCTTCACCGCGCGGTTGATCGTTTTTACACACAGTCCCGTGGCATTGGAGAGATTCTGTCTCCCTCCCTTTAGCAGGAGCACGCCGTTCCTGGCATACCGGTCATATCGTTCGATGATGAGCATCGCCAGCCGATCCGCCCCCTGGAGGAAGAGGAAAGCCCTTCCTTTTCTGCTGTCCTCGAGAAGATACTGCCCGACCATCTTGGCCTCCTTTTTCAGCGCCAGACTGTCTGAGCGCATCCATCTCTCGAACGTAGTCCTCGGCAGCTTCATTACCGTACATTTTGTCACGGTCCGAAGCGTTGTAGAATATCTCTCAAGATCCATGATGTATTCCATACCGCCCATGGCGTATACCCGGTCAAACCGCATAAACTCGTAAGTGATCCCGCAGAACCGGTAATCGATCGCCTCGATGATCCCTTTTCCGATAAAATAGATCATATCTGCAGGTTCGTTTTCCCGGACAAATACGACGTGTCTGTCCATTTCCTCTACCTGAAACGCCTCGATCAGCCATAAAGGCGCAGTTTTGAAATATTCTTCAAACTGTTCCTGTCTTTCCTTATCAATAGTCTTTAAAAAAGGAAATGTCTCAAACAAAAAATTGTATTTCACAAGCGCCTCCTTTCCCGAACGTTCTGACGGAGTCCGTAGCTGCTCTCCTGCCGCGTCAGATCAGTTCGTCCAGCACTGATCTTCCGATCGTCCCCGGGGGCATCTCCACGCCAAAGTTTTCTGCAATAGTCGCGCCGATTACAGCAAACGTATCCTTTTCTTCCAGCGCGCCCCCTTTTTTCATTTTTTTTGAATATGCCAGGAACGGCACATACTCTCTCGTATGATCGGTCCCGGTATAAGTCGGATCGTTTCCGTGGTCCGCTGTCAGGATCAGTAGATCGTCCTTTGTGAGCTGTTCCATCAGAACGCCCAGATTTTTGTCAAACTTCTCGATCTCTCCTGCATAGCCTGTCACATCCCTGCGGTGTCCCCACAGCGCGTCAAAATCAACCAGATTGACAAAGCACAGGCCGTGAAACTCTTTTTTGCTCAGATCGATGGTCTGCTCCATCCCGTGGACAGAGCTGTCGGAATGATATGTCTCCGTGATCCCCTCTCCGCAGAAAATGTCGTTGATCTTACCCACAGCGATCACATCCATGCCTGCGTCTTTTAACGCGTTGAGCGCTGTAGGTCCCGAGGGTTTCAGCGCATAGTCATGGCGGTTGCTGGTCCGCCTGAACTCGCCTTTCTTTTTCCCCACATATGGCCGGGCGATCACACGGCCTACTTTCCACTCGTCTTTCATCGTGATCTCCCTTGCTATCTCACAGCACCGGTAGAGATTCTGAAGGTCAAAAGTTTCTTCATTTCCACAGATCTGCAGTACAGAATCCGCCGAAGTGTACACGATCATCGCGCCTGTACGGATCTCTTCCTCACCCAGTTCCTCTATGATCTCTGTCCCGCTGGCGCTTTTGTTTCCGATCACCTTTTTCCCGCACTGTTTTTCCAGCTCTGCGATCAGCTCGGGCGGGAATCCGGTATCCGTAAAAGTCTTGAACGGCTTCTCTGTCCTGATCCCCATCATTTCCCAGTGACCGGTCATGGTATCTTTGCTGTCGCTCATCTCTCCGAGACGCATATATCGCCCTGCAGGATGCTCCACGCCTTTCATTTCCCCAGCCGGGTGGAGATTGAGCATCCCCAGTCTCTCCAGGTTCGGGATATCGAGCGATCCCATTGTGTCAACGATATGTCCGAAAGTATCTACCCTGTCGTCCCCGAACTTCAAAGAATCCGGCATGGCCCCGATCCCGAGAGAATCCAGCACGATCAGAAATACTCTTTTATATCTCTCCATTTCTGTCTCTCCTCATCAACAATACTATCCAAGATTATCTGGTCCGAATCCGAGCGGAAGAAGCTCTTTCAGCCTGTACACATCATACTGCTCTTCCCCTGTGGCCAGGATGATACAGAACTTGTCAGGATCGCAGAACTCCATCATGACCTGCCTGCATACGCCGCAGGGAGCCGCATAATCGGTCAGGACGCCGTCCTTACCGCCCACAATACAGATCGCCTGAAATTCCCTGACTCCTTCGCTCACCGCCTTGAAAAATGCAGTGCGTTCCGCGCAGTTTGTCGGAGTGTATGCTGCGTTCTCAATATTGCACCCTGTATAGAGCCGCCCGTTTTCTGCCAGGAGGGCCGCTCCCACCTTAAAGCCCGAGTAAGGGGTATAGGAATATTTCAGCTGCTCTTTTGCCAGTGTGATCATCTCCCGGATCTGTTTCTCATCCATCTCCACGTCCCTCCTTTCTCTGCTGCCTGCTTTTTCGATCAGTAGCCTGATGCTTCCTCATTCTTCACCAGCTTGACAATACGGCTCGTGCCCAGACGATCTGCGCCCAGCGCCAGGAACTTCTCCGCATCGTCCAGAGATGAGATCCCGCCGGCCGCCTTTATCTTCACATCAGGCCCTACATATTCCGAGAAGAGCTCTATATCTTCAAATGTGGCTCCCGCGCCGCCAAAGCCGGTGGATGTCTTGATGTAATCGGCCCCTGCTTCTGTCACGATCCGGCACATGTCTATCTTCTCCTGCCGTGTCAGCAGACATGTCTCGATGATCACCTTGAGTATCTTTTCCCCGCATGCCTCTTTAAGCGTACGTATCTCATCCCGGATAAGATCATGTTTTCCGTCTTTGAGCCATCCGATATTGATGACCATATCGATCTCTGACGCCCCGTTTGCAATTGCGTCGCGCGTCTCAAATTCCTTTGACTTTGTAGTCATATAGCCGTTGGGAAAACCGATCACCGTGCATACTGCCATTCTGCCGTCCAGATACTCTCCCGCCTGCTTCACATAACCGGGCGGGATGCATACTGAGGCTGTCTGATAGCGGACTGCATCATCGCAGATCTGGCGGATCTCATCCCATGTAGCGCCCTGCGTCAGAAGCGTATGGTCTACATGGCTTAAAATTTCATTTATATCCATAATCTCCTGTCTCCTCTTATTTCTCCTTTTTACAGTCTTCCCGGATCAGGGTACGGACAGCTTCCACTGCCACCTGTACCGCCATGTCCGTATCGTGTACTACCGGATTTTCCAGTCCGAGCTTCTCCCTCTCCTGGTTCGCCACAACAAGGAAGCAGGAGCCGGCCCTTACTCTGAGATGGCTGGCCACGATAAAAAGCGCCGCCGACTCCATCTCAGAAGCCAGGCATCCGAGTCGTTTCCACGCTTCCCATTTATCCATCAGTTCATAGCTCACCGGCTTTGTCTCCGGCTCATGCTGTCCGTAAAAAGCGTCCTTGCACTGCACTACGCCTGTGTGGAACGGATACCCTTTCTTCCCGGCCGCATCTACCAGAGCGTTGGTCACGGAGAGATCCGCGACCGCCGGGAATTCTATCGGCGCATACTCTTTACTCGTCCCTTCCATGCGGACAGCTCCGGTCGCGATCACAACGTCCCCGCTTTTCACCTCTGTCTGCATGCCGCCGCATGTCCCGATGCGGATGAATGTATCCGCGCCGCACCGGTACAGTTCTTCCATTGCAATAGAAGCCGAGGGACCGCCGATCCCTGTGGAGGTCACGCTGACTTTCACCCCGTCCAGCGTCCCTGTATAAGTGATATATTCCCTGTTGTCAGCTACGAGCGCCGGATCGTCAAAATACTGAGCAATCTTCACACAGCGTTTCGGATCTCCCGGCAGTATGACATAGCGTCCCACCTCTCCCTGCGCCACCTGGATATGATACTGTCTGCTGGCGTCTTCTGAATAGTTCTTCATGCTGTCACTCCTCTCTTATCTCTGTCCTTTGTCATACGGGATTCCCTCTGCTTTCGGCGCTCTGGATTTCTTGGAAACAAATATGAGCACGAGCAGGGAGATAATATACGGCAGCATGTTATACAGGGTGCTCGGCAGATTGAGCGCCACCAGAGCGTCAAATCCTGTATACACATTGGACAGCGCTCTGAAAAGCCCGAACAGGACTGCCGCAAGCCCGATGTTGACCGGCTTCCACTGACCGAAGATCATAACTGCAAGCGCAAGGAAACCAAATCCCGCAACGCCGTTTTCAAATTTCCACTCGCTGACGCCGGCTGTGATATATACAAGACCTCCAAGACCGCCAAGCGCTCCCGAGATCAGCACGCCTGCATAGCGCATTTTGTAGACATTAATGCCCACCGAGTCGGCCGCCTGGGGATGCTCTCCACACGCACAGAGGCGCAGACCGAACTTTGTCTTATACAGCACGATATAAGATGCGATAAGTATGAGCAGAGCGATCAGCATAAACCAGTTGAACTCAAAGCCCCCGATATTCACCAGAAAAGCTTTTTTCGCCTCCCCGTACGCGACGGTAGAAGAAACGTTGTCTACGCTCTCCGCCGTATTGATCGCTCTTACGAGGACGACCGCGATAGCAGGTCCCATCAGGTTAAGCGCAGTTCCTACAAGAGTCTGATCGGCATTGAACCGGATCGCCGCCACTCCGAGAAGAAGAGAAAACACCATTCCGGCCAGAACGCTTCCCAGGATCACACACAGGATCATAAGCGGAGCCGAAGTCACCGCAGGGAGGTATTTCATCATAAGGGCCCCTCCGAGAGCTCCTATGACCATGATCCCCTCGAGTCCGATGTTGATCACTCCCCCGTGTTCGGAGAAGCAGCCGCCAAGCGCTACAAGCACCAGCACAGAAGCAAATATTAATGTATACTGGATCAATAACAACATTACGCTTCGCCCCCTTTCTGTCCTTTTGCGGCAAGTTTCTCATCTCTTTTGTCGAGCCTCTTGTTCAGCCAGACTTTAAAGAACAGAACGAAACCGCACAGGTATATAATGAACGCGGAGATCAGATCTGATATCTGGGATGAATACATCGTTGTATCCACATACGTTCCTCCGCTCGTGATATGCTGGATAAAATAAGAAGAAAAGATAGCTCCAAGCGGGTGAGTGCCTCCAAGGAAAGCTGCCGCAATCCCGTTAAATCCCATAGCCGGAACGCTTGTCTGCTGGACCATCCACTGTTCGATCCCCGTCAGGTAGAAGATGCCCGCTCCAAAACCGGCAAGTCCGCCCGCGATCGCCATCGTCAGGATTATGTTTCTCTTCTCACGCATACCGCAGTATTTTGCGGCATTTTTATTAAATCCTGTCGCTTTCAGCTCATATCCCAGTTTTGTCTTCTCCAGGAGAATCCACACGAGGATGGCGATCACAACAGCCAGGACCAGGCCCACAGTGACGAACTCATTGTTGGAAAACAGTTTATCAAGCCCCAGTGTGGGGAGCAGTCCGCCCCCGTTCACGCTCTTGATCGTTCTCGTGTACGGCGTGGACTGTTCCTTTACCTGTGCAAGCAGCATGTTCACGCAGTAAAGACCGATCCAGTTGAGCATAATGCAGGAAATCACTTCGTTTACATTAAAGTATGCCTTGAGGAAACCGGATACGGCTCCGACAAGTCCGGCCGCGACGACTGCCGCTATCAGGCAGATATACCACGGCATCTTCAGGCCGAGAGCAAGATACAGACATGCTCCCGATCCGATCACATACTGTCCGGCGGCGCCGATGTTAAAAAGCCCCACTTTCCATGCAAAAAGAACGGAAAGCGAACACATCAGAAGGGCAGACGCCTTGACCAGAGTGGTCCCGAAATATTTCGTGGCCGCGACCGCGCTCGGATAGTAAAGGAAATTCTTTAATATGGCTGCAACCGCTTCCCCCGCGCCGCCCGGATTGATGATCAGCAGTACGATGAAGCCGACCAGAAGCCCGAGCAGGATGCAGAGCAGCGATCCGAGCACTGTCTGTACCCCGCTGTTGCGCAGCAGGCCTCCTTTCTTACCAAAAGCTCTATTCATCAGCTCCCGCCTCCTTTCTCCTTGATCCTGCCATGTAGAGTCCCAGTTCCTCAACCGTGACTTTGGACGGATCAAATTCTCCTACGATCTCGCCTTCATACATGACCAGTATACGGTCTGATACATTCATGACCTCGTCGAGCTCCAGGCTGACAAGAAGAACGCCTTTTCCTGCGTCTCTCTGAGCCACCAGTTGTTTGTGGATATACTCGATCGCTCCTACATCCAGTCCCCTTGTGGGCTGAACTGCAACGAGCAGTTCCGGAGATTTGTCGATCTCGCGGGCAACGATCGCTTTTTGCTGGTTTCCTCCTGACATGGATCTGGCTATCGTGACCGGACCCTGGCCGGAACGCACATCGTACTGGTCGATCAGCCTGTTCGCATATTCCCGGATCTCTTTCCGCTTCAGAAATCCCAGTTTATTCGTAAACTCCGGTTCAAAATACCGCTCAAGGACGATATTGTCCTCAAGAGAATAGTCAAGGACAAGTCCGTGTTTATGCCTGTCTTCCGGGATGTGGCTCATGCCGGATACAAGACGCTTGCGGATAGGCATGTTAGTGATATTTTTTCCATTCATTGTGATGGTCCCGCTCTTAAGCGGTTCCAGACCGGTAAGCCCGTACACAAACTCTGTCTGCCCGTTGCCGTCGATCCCCGCGATACAGGTGATCTCGCCTCTTCTCACCTGCAGAGACACATTATTCACCGCATTGTTCTTGTGGTGTCTGGACGCCACTGTCATTCCCTGGATATCAAGAACCACTTCCCCCGGACGGGCCGACTTTTTCTCTACCACAAAGTTTACGTCTCTTCCCACCATCATGGCGGAGAGTTTCTCAGGCGTCGTGTCTTTCGTCTCCACCGTCCCGACATATTTTCCTTTTCTGAGTACAGTGCACCGGTCGGATACCTGCATGATCTCGGCGAGCTTGTGCGTAATGAATAAGATGCTCTTCCCCTCTGCCGCCAGGTTCTTCATGATCGTCATGAGTTCCTGTATCTCCTGCGGAGTCAGCACAGCCGTCGGCTCGTCAAAGATGAGGATGTCATTATCCCGGTAAAGCATTTTCAGTATTTCTGTCCGCTGCTGCATACCGACGGTAACGTCCTCGATGATCGCGTCCGGATCCACTGCGAACCCGTATTTTTCAGAGAGAGCGACAACTTTTTTTCTCGCTTCCTCTTTTTGGAGGAACCCCCCCTTTGTCGTCTCTACGCCAAGGATGATATTGTCCAGCACGCTGAAGCATTCCACTAATTTGAAATGCTGATGCACCATCCCGATCCCCAGCTCATTGGCGTCATTGGGATCGTTGATCTCAACCTTTTTGCCGTCCTTGAGTATCTCGCCCTCCTCCGGCTGGTACAGCCCGAACAGGACGCTCATCAGCGTAGATTTCCCGGCTCCGTTTTCACCCAAAAGGGCATGTATCTCACCTTTTTTTAACTGTAAAGTAATATTGTCGTTTGCAATGATGCCCGGAAATCTCTTAGTAATATTCCGCATCTCTATTGCATACTCAGCCATCCTTTACATACCTCCTAGTATAATAATGGTGTAGTCAATAATGACTACGGGTTAATAGTTACAAAGTCTAAATGAATAACTGAAGGAGGGATTCCCTCTCCATCAGAAGTTATTGTTTCCTTACCGTGTCTGAGAC
>CALWAR010000025.1 GCA_944375765.1 uncultured Mediterraneibacter sp.
GTACTTCGTTTTCTTTCTCTTTTTGCTTATCTTTTTTCCCGTAGTTGAGGAAGTATACATAGATATCCACAATAGCGCCATACAGCTCCTCAGGGATCTCTGATCCTAAATCGAGCTGCGTCAGAACGGTGGCCAGAGAGTTATCCTCATAGATCGGCACGCCGCTGTCTTTTGCAGCCTGGATGATCCTCCGCGCCATATATCCCACACCGGACGCCACGATCACAGGCGCGGCCTGCCCTTCCTCGTCATAGGACAGCGCGACGGCTTTCTGGTTCAGTACATCATCAAATGCTGACATTGATCGAATTCTTCCTTTCTTTCAGATTTGTAAATGCTTCTGTGAGGGGGATGGATACGGCGCTGCTCCCCGTGACCACTTCTTCCGGGCGGAGGGAATGTTCCTGCAGTATCCTTTTTATATCAGACTCTATCTTTCCTGCGTCTTTCTCCAGTCCTGCCGGGAGATTGATCTGCATGGATACCTGCTCTTCCCCGCACAGGAAGAACAGATCGAAGAATCCCAGGTCCTGTATGTCAAACTTCACGAGGCCCTTTATCAGGCGCTCTCTTGTCCCGTCTTCTTTCTCGCTGCCGCCCCCGGCGTCCGGATCCACCCACATCTCCGAGAATATCATCGTGTCATCTATAACCGCCGGTACAAGCAGATGAATGAGGGGCATGTAGACGCTCTCGTTGAGCACGATCGCTTCCATGATCTGACGGAATGCCTGTACATTCTCAGATCCCGCCTCGCCTGAAGCCCCCCGGAGGAGTATCCGGGCGAGCTGGTCCATCTCGCTGTTTTTGGCCGACGCTTTTTCAAACTCCGTGTTCGCCAGGATCCGGAAGATACTGTCCGCATCAATGTCCCCGAATACTTTCTGGAACCCCTGATATTCCATCAGCCTGCGGAATGCCTGGAGTACTCCCTCTTCCTGGCCGTTTTCGTACCGTCCGATCAGATCCGCCATATGCGCCACCGTATCTCTTAATGTGCCTCTGTCGTGTGTCTTTGAGATATATTCGTTCAGATACGGGAGGATCTCCGACTTGAGCGTCTTAAGATTTTCCGCCTGCTGGTCCGGAGTGGCGCCGCCGTCTCTGCTGATGAGCTTCTGTCCCATCTGGGCGGCCTCTTCCCTCTGGCGGGGGAACATCCGCTGGAGCACCTCTTTAAGGTCCCTTTTGATATCTTCCATGATGCTGCCGCTTTCCGCCATGTCTGTGTATTTCTTGAGGAAATTGAGGATGTTTGTCCTGAGCTCTACGGACTTCGTCTCGCTCATCAGCTTTCTGAGCAGCCCGAAGAACGCGCCCGTATACCGCACGGCCGCCGATCCCTGGTTCTGGAGCATACTCTGCAGCGTCTCAGGGCCTACGTTGATCATCCCGAGGAATCTGGCGATCTCCTGGGCGATCCCGGCCTGCATCCCCGACTGGATCGTGGTGGAAGACAGCTCGGACAGCAGCTTTGGAAGTTCCTCCGCCACAGAAGGCATCTTCTGGAGCTGACGTATGAAGTTGTCATAATTTGACTCGAATTTGAACTTGAGAGCTTCCTCTCCCTGCTGTGCCGCCGCGTCGCTCCTAGCGTCAGGGCGCGCGACTTTTCCCGGATCCACCGGCCCCTGTACATGAACCGGATTCTGCATCTCCGGGTTGGTCCGGACGTTCGCCGTATTCTCGTAACCAATCGCCGGTGTCGTCACCTTTAAAATATTTGCCATTTTTTCGCCTCCCGGTAATTATATTTTTATCTTTTTTGTCGAAATATAGAACGACAGAGTTCTCTGACACATCTGCTTACGCACAGCATACAGTACTCTGTTTAAACTATCTCTTAGAAAAGGCGGTGCTTATAACTATGGATAATGTAACTGACAGCTTACTTGATACATATCTGTTTGAAACAAATTCACTGTTGGAACGGCTGGACGAACTTCTGATCGAGGCGGAGCAGAACAAGGATTTCACCGAGGATGAAGTCAACGAGATCTTCCGCAGCATGCATACGATCAAGGGATCCTCTGCTATGCTGGAATTCAATTCTCTTATGGAGATTGCCCACCACATCGAGGATCTTTTCTTTTATATCAGGGAAAACGGTATGTCCACCCTGGATTCGGAAGACAAAAATGAACTGTTTAATCTGATGTTCAAATCTGTCGATCGGCTTCGCGAAGAGATCGAGAAAGTCGAAAACAATGAGCCGCTCAGTACTAATATCGACAGTTTTATAGAAGAAATAAATAATTTTCTGAGCAAAATCAGCGGACAGGGCGGCGGAAGTTCCGACTCCGAAAGCGGGGCGAAAGCAGGCGCCGCCGCGCCCGGCATGCCGGACGCTCCGTGGTGCATCCGCATCTTTTTCGAGGAGGGGTGCGGGATGGAGAATCTCCGCGCATTTATGCTCGTCACTACACTGCAGGAGAGCGGATATGATTTTATCTATTCTCCAACCGGCGTGGAGAACGACAGCGGCACTACCCAGGAGATCATCGACAACGGCTTTTATCTGGGCTTCAAGGATGAGGATCAGGCGAAAAAGGCTGTTGTTATTGTTGCCGGGAGCAACAATATCCATTCCTATGAGCTGATTGAAAATAATTCCCCCCAGGAGAGCGACAAAGAGGAGCGCAGGGAGAGCGCTTCCGTCGCGCCTGAGAAGAGCGCGCCTGCAAAGCCCCAGGCTCCCCGGCCGGCAGGAACGCCTCAGTCGTCTTCCCATCACGCGCCGGTCAAGCAGAACCTGATCAGCGTCAATCTTTCCAAGCTGGACAGTCTGATGGCTCTTGTGGGAGAGATCGTTATTACGGAGTCCATGGTGACTTCCTCCCCTGACCTTAAGGGACTTAAGCTGGATAACTTTATGAAGTCAGCCCGTCAGCTCCGCAAGCTCACGGATGATCTTCAGGATATCTCCATGTCTCTGAGGATGGTTTCCGTCTCAGGCGTATTCCAGAAGATGAACCGTATCGTCCGCGATATGAGGAAGACGCTGAACAAAGACGTGAAGCTGACCCTGGTAGGCGAGGACACGGAGCTTGACAAGTCCATCGTGGACAGCATCAGCGATCCGATCATGCATATCGTCCGTAATTCCATGGACCACGGCATCGAGGAAACGGTCGACGAGCGTATCGCCGCCGGCAAGGATCCCCAGGGCGAGATCGTCCTGTCCGCCGTCCATACGGGAAACGAGGTCATCATCTCGATCCAGGACGACGGCGTGGGCGTGGACACGGACAAGGTGCTGGAAAAGGCGAAGAGAAACAACTTCCTCACAAAACCGGAAGAGGAGTATACTAAGAAAGATATCCTTGCCCTCCTTATGGAGCCCGGCTTCTCTACGAACACGGAAGTCACCGAATATTCGGGACGCGGCGTCGGCATGGACGTCGTCAGGAAGAATATCGAGAATATCGGCGGCGTTGTGTCGATGACGAGCGAGAAAGGCCAGGGATCATGCACTACACTGAAGATTCCTCTCACTCTGGCTATCGTGGACGGTATGGAGATCTCGGTCGGCAATTCTATTTTTACAGTGCCGATCTCCAATATCCGGCAGTCGTTCAAGGTTCCGGCCGAAGATGTGATCTATGACGCTTCCGGCAATGAGATCATCCGCGTCATGGATGAGTTCTATCCGATCATCCGGCTCCATAACCTGTACGGCATATATGACGATGTATGTACGAATATCGAAGACGGTATCCTGATGTGGGTGGAGGAGAACGAGAGGTCGTACTGTCTGTTCGTGGACAGCCTGCTCGGAGAGCAGCAGGTCGTTGTGAAGCCTCTCCCGCCATACCTGAATAATTTCGGCATCAAGGATTACGGCATCAGCGGATGTACGATACTCGGCGACGGCAATATCAGTATCATCCTGAATATTTCAGCCATCTATTCCGCTGTCGTCCGTTCATAAATAAACTGATTAGGAGGATTTAACTATGTCAAATGAAAAGGAAGGGCTTACCGCCCAGGAGATCCTTGAAATTGAAGAGATGGGAAATGCTGCGGCAGAAGACGGCTCTACAAAGGAATTCCTGACATTTGTTTCCGACGGGCTGACATACGGGGTTCCCACGGAGCACGTCATAGAGATCATCACAAACCATACGATACGTCCCCTGCCGCTCGTGCCCGACTATGTACAGGGGATCATCAATCTGAGGGGACAGATCATTCCCATCATCGATATCAGGCTCCGGCTCGGGAAACCTTTTATCGAGTATAGTTCTACCACTTGTATCATCATCCTTGACATTGGCAGCGACCGTGTCGGGGTATGTGTTGATTCGGTGTCCCAGGTGCTTCCCCTTGATCTGTCGGAGTCCTCTCCCGTACCTCTTGAGGACAGGCAGCATCTTGCTACTTCCATGATATCTGTGGAAGACGGGAAAGTTGTTCTTCTGCTCAACTGTTCCGCCATCACCGAGTCATAAGACCGAAAGGAGATTTTGCCAGTATGATGACGCTTACAGATGAAGATTTTCACCGACTTGTCCGCTTTGTGAAGGACAATTACGGGATTGATCTCAGCAAAAAGAAACAGCTCATTATCGGACGTCTTTCCAATACGATCAACGCTATGGGACTGGGTTCGTTCAGGGAGTATACAGACCGGATCATCTCGAAGAAGAATTCTGAGGATATCGAGTCTCTCCTGAACCACCTGACAACGAATTATACGTTCTTCATGCGTGAAGAGGAACACTTTAATTTCTTCCGAAACACTGTCCTTCCTTACCTTGAACAGGTAAAGAAGGATCATGTTTTGAGTATATGGAGCGCAGGGTGCTCGACCGGCGAGGAGCCGTATACGATCTCCATGATCCTGAAAGAGTACTTCGGGACGAAAGCCGGGCGCTGGGACACCCGTATCCTTGCCACGGATATCTCGCAGAACGTTCTGAAAGCGGCGCAGGAGGCGGTCTATGACAAAGAGTCTCTGAGCCATCTCCCGGCGGAATGGGTGCGTAAATATTTCCGCACTACCGGGGAGAAAGATGTTTATACTGTATCGCAGACACTGAAAGATAATGTTATATACCGGACGTTCAATCTGATGGATCCGATCCGGTTCCGTCTGAAATTTGACGTCATTTTCTGCCGTAATGTCATGATCTATTTTGATCAGAAAACGAAAAACGATCTGATAAGCCGTTTTTATAACGCTACGGTACCGGGGGGCTATCTCATGATCGGCCACTCGGAATCTCTGGATCGCGCCCATATAAATTATCAGTTCCTCCAGCCCTCTATTTACAGAAAACCTCTGAATAAATAAGAAGAAAGGACTCTTTTCATGTATAATGCAAATCCAGTTAAACTGTTGATCGTAGATGATTCCATGGTGTTCGGCCGCTTCCTGAGCGCCCGGCTTCCGGAGATGAACAGGCGGATCGAGGTCGTTGGATATTCGATGAACGCTTATGACGCCATGAAGAAGATCTCTGCGCTGAAGCCGGATGTGATCTCGCTTGACGTCGAGATGCCGGGGATGAACGGGATTGAATTTCTTAAGAAGCTGCTGCCGGAACACCGGATCCCGGTCGTTCTGGTTTCTTCGCTTAATGTCAACGTTTTTGACGCTCTTTCATACGGCGCGGTGGATTTTGTCAAGAAGCCCGACATGTCGAAAGACTATACGACCGAGGCTTTCGCCCGTAATCTGGCGTCCAAGATCGTGACGGCGTCCACGGCCTCAGTCAAGCTCCCCCGTGATATCGCCCAGGCTGCTTCTGCGGAGACGCCCAGGCCGAAGAGCTCCGGATATGCCGGCAAAGGAAATGTTTCTGATGTGGAAACGCGTACTCCCCATGTGCATATCAGCCTGCCGAAGCTGTCGGCAGGACAGCTCCGTATCAATAACCCTCACTCGCCCAAACTGAAGAACACTGTGATCGCCCTTGGCGCTTCCACCGGAGGCACTGAGGCAACTCTTGAGGTTCTCAGGGATCTTCCGGCGGAGACTCCGGGCATCGTCGTAACTCAGCACATGCCCGAGGGATTTACGAGTATGTATGCGGAGAGGCTGAACCGGCTCTGCGCCATGCAGGTAAAAGAGGCGGAGAGCGGCGACCAGATCCGTCAGGGACTGGTGCTGGTCGCTCCCGGCGGAGATTATCATATGAAAGTTACCAAGAAAGGAATTAATTACTTTGTAAACTGTGTTCCCGGCAACAAGGTGAACGGACACCGGCCGTCTGTCGACGTGCTCTTCCAGTCTGTCGCCGAAACTGTCCGCAGCGAGGCTGTGGGGATTATCCTGACAGGTATGGGTTCGGACGGGGCCGCCGGGCTTCTTGCCATGCGCAGAAACGGAGCTTATACGATCGGCCAGGACGAGGAGTCATGTGTTGTGTACGGCATGCCGATGGTAGCCAGGCAGATCGGGGCGGTGTGCAGCGAGGCTCCGTGCTCCAGGATCGCGACTTTACTGATAAATCATCTGAATACTCTGTAGTCTGAAGGTTTGTATATGTTACAGAAAAAACGGTTTTTAAGGAGAAGACGATATTTTCTGACAGGGATCGCGTGCGGCGCGGCTGTCATGTTTCTTATACTGCATTTTATCTATCCGGCCGTTTCTGCCGTGTCATCGGCGGAGACGGCCTCTTCCGGTGAGAAGACGGACGCCGGGGCAACGGATCCTGACAGCGGCGGCAGCGGAAATGCCGGAGCGTCTTCTCCGGGTAATTCCGGCGGATCCGCCTGTCCGGAAGAGCAGCTCAGATCTGATTCCGGGTGGGAGCTTACCCTTATCAACAGGGATCATCCTCTCAGCCACGACTATGTCCCGGCATCTCTGACCGAGATCCCCGGCGGATGCAGTGTGGACTCGCGTATTGCCGATGCTCTGAACCGGATGCTCTCAGACGCCCGCTCAGCGGGAATGAACGTCTCCGTCATATCGGGCTACCGCTCTTATGAAACGCAGACGGAACTGTTTGCAGACGGGATGACGGAGCGGATAGCGGGCGGCCTCACGCCTGAGCAAGCCTACACGGATACCGTACAGTCCGTCACGCTTCCCGGTACGAGCGAGCACGCCGCAGGTCTGGCTGTCGATATCACTGCTTCTTCCTACCCCGTCCTCGAAGAGAGTCAGGCCAGGAGGCCTGAGCAGCAGTGGCTGATGGAGCACTGTTATGAATATGGATTTATCCTGAGATATCCCGACGGGAGCGAGGATATCACCGGCATTACTTATGAGCCGTGGCATTACCGCTATGTGGGGGAAGCTGCGGCCGCTGAGATACACGCCCGCGGGATCACTCTGGAAGAATATCTGCAGGATCAGTGAAAGAATGAGAAGACCGCTCATAGCGGTCTTCTCATTCTCTTTTTCTCCTTTTGAGTTCAAGTGCAAAAATGTCGTGGCACAGCGCGTCTTCGGCATGCGCCGACATCTCCTTGAAGCAGCAGCCATAGCTGTTCCATCCGTCTTTTTTCTCTTCTTTTCTGCGCAGTACCTCGGCGGGCAGGACATGTGTTTTCCCGTTTTTAATAAGCCGGAGGCCGCTTATCGTGATCCTTTCTCCGGGCTCATATATTTCTCTGCTTTGGATACATATGCCGGTCAGACTGATATCTGCTGTATGGCACCGGTCGTCTCCTGTCCCGTCTGCCCTGCTGACTGTACATTCTTCTTTCACCTGGATCCGGAAG
Organism: uncultured Mediterraneibacter sp.; assembly: GCA_944375765.1. Classification (GTDB taxonomy): domain Bacteria; phylum Bacillota; class Clostridia; order Lachnospirales; family Lachnospiraceae; genus Mediterraneibacter. The sequence continues at coordinate 7,681 of CALWAR010000025.1, forward strand.
TGTTTTCTTCCTTCTGTGTACTGTTCTGCGCCTTCCGGGGAAATGTATATGAATTTATTTCCACATTCTGTCACTGTTCCGGTTACGACAGAGATCTGGTCGCTCTTTCCGCGCTTGTCTGTGACAAGTTTGATCCTGTCTTTCTCCATGACCGAAGCCGGTATATTTTCTCCGCGCCGGAGGTCTATCCTTACTTCCCGGCCGGATGGAGTCGGTTTCCCGATCGTGCCGGAGAAGAGGTACTCGTTCTCCTCTGAAAGCACTTCCATATCCATTCCCTGGTTTTCTTCGATATATGCCCTGATTTTTTCTTCTGATCCGTTAAACCCGCCGTTCATTTATCTGACTCTCCTTTCTTTTTCTGTCTTTTTCATGTTCTCCTGGAGTACTTCAGGGAGCTTCTCCTTTTCAAGCGGCCTGTAAAAGTAGAATCCCTGTATGAAGTCGCATCCTGTCTGCCTTACGATCTCCAGCTCTTTTTCATTCTCCACGCCTTCGACGCATATTTTTTTCCCGAACTTGTGACATGCGTATATGATACTCATGATAAAATTCATCTTATCGGGTGATGAGGTGATATTTTTCGTCATTTCCCGGTCCAGCTTGATGACTTCCGCCGGATACTCCAGAAGAAGCTGCAGGCTGGAGTACGCGCTTCCGAAATCGTCCAGGGCAAATCCGATCCCCAGATCTCTGCACTCTCCTATGAAGACGTCGAGCATCTCAGGCATCTCGTTGAAATGAGTCTCGGTGAGTTCTATCGTCATGTTTTTGCCTGATATCCTGTGGAGCTTCATCGTTTTCTTTATAAACGGGAACAATGTGTCGTCATTCACCTGATAGTAGCTCACGTTAAAGGACATTCTGAAATCCGGCATGATATCTGTGATCTGGCGTATGGTCTCCGCCGCCTGCGTGATGATCCATTTTCCCACCGGGATGATCAGCCCGTTCTTTTCAAGTATGGGGATGAATTTTGCCGGGGGAACGTCTTTTCCTTTGTATTTCCATCTCAGCAGTACTTCTCCTCCGTATATCTTCCCGGTATCAGCCATGACCTGAGGCTGGATCACGATCCTGAAATTCTCAAAGCGGTTCCTGATGCAGCGGCTTAATTCCATGTAAAGCTCTTTTTCGCTTTTGTATTCTTCCATCATATCCTGGCAGAATTCCACATAAGGCACATCCGGGATATTCTTGGCGGCATTCATCACGATCTCTGCATTCTCAAGCAGTGTATCAGAGTCTGCCCCGTCTTTTGGGCTGCGCAGTATGCCGATCGAACAGGGATAGATGATTGAGATCTGGTTTTCGGTGTATATCTGTTTGACCGCCCTGCGGATCGTCCTGATCACATTGTCAGGATTCTGGGTATCTTTTACTATTATTATGAACCTTACCCCTGTCATCCGCACCATCTTGATCCTTTCGTTGAACTCCTTGCGGATGCTGCCCATGATCTCCCATATGATGTTGTCGCCTCTTTTGCTGCCTATGAGCTGGTTGATCACGGAAAAGTTGTTCAGGGCAACGCATATGAGCAGCACTTCTTCAGCGTTATCCGCCTTTGCCCTGAAGTCTTCCATGGCCTGGGAAAAGTACTGGCTCACCGAGAGGTTTTCTCTGTCTATTTTATTGTCCAGTATCTCCATGCATCCCGAAAAGAAGAGCGGCTCCGTCTTGTCTTCGTTCCACTTCATGATCCCCTGACAGTGGATGTTCACAGGAATACCGTCTTTGTCATAAATGCGGTAATAGATGCTGTGCCACGTCTTCTTTTTCTCGATCATCTCTTTTCTCTCGTCGATGTGGAACTGCCTGTCCGCCTCTACGATCCTCTGCTCCAGGAGCAAAATGAAATCGTACACCAGATTGTCAGAAAATTTGAAATTGTTTTTTATGGAGTCAGATATATAATATATATTCTTTTTCATATCTCCACAGTACACATAGTTTGAAGAGTTCCGGGATGAGATGGACTTAAAGAATGTGTCTGCGTCGAAATAGTAGTTGCGTGTGAATCTGATAAACGGGTGAAGATTCTCTTCCTCTACATGAGGAGTCTCCCGCACTCTCCCTCTCTTTTCCAGGTTCTCAGAGGCATAAAAGTGTTTTTTCTCTTCATACATCCTCTCGTCTACTTCTCTGAGAAGACTGTTGAAATCTTGTCCCGCCTGCTCTTTCCACAAGCTTCCCACGGATATCCTGCAGTTGTTCTCCATCACTGTCCGCCGGAACAACTGGATCTGCAAATCGAATTCGTCTTCTTCTTTGCAGTCCGGCAGCACGAGAAATTCATCTCCGCCCATGCGGTATATATTATCTGAAAATACGCTTTTGAGCGTCTCATATACCCGAATGATCATCTGATCTCCGCTCTGATGGCCTTTCAGATCATTAATCGCTTTCAGGCCGTTGATGTCGCAGAATACAAGTCCGACCGGCTGATCCGGATCTATCTTCTGGATGGCCTCTTTCATAGCGTTTCTGTTCAGAGCGCCCGTCAGATGGTCGTGATAGCTCAGATAGACCAGGTGGTTTACAAAATCCCGGCGCTCCAGTAAAGTGACGACGAAGTTTGACATGATCCTTCCGATCTCCGCCATATCCTCCAGCTCCCCCAGCTCCGGGTTCATGATTTTGAGGACTCCTTTTTGCTCTCTTCTGTATCCAAAGGGTATCAGTATGATATTGTCTGTATTGCTGATGATGATAGATTCGCTTGTTTTAAAACTGCTTCCCCACACTGAAAGGAGCGCCCTGATTTCTTCGTTTAGCTTTTTCCCTTTTTCTTCATATTTCTTCGGCCATCCGTAGCTCTGGAGGAATTCCCCTGTGCCGTCCTGTATATATACGGAGATCCATGTGCATTTCAGCCTGATCCCCATGGAGTTTAAAAGGGTGTCGATCCCTTCATCCGCATCTGTGATAAATTTCTGCTCGATCAGGCAGTCATTGATGAGAGATTCATAGTGCAGGGATCTGCCTCCGCCCAGTTTATCCCTTGTCTCGATGGCCATCTCCATCCTGTATTTCCTGCCGTCTTTGATGATCAGCGTATCCTTGAGCATAAAGGTCTTCTGCAGTACGGGATTGCGGTATGCCCATTCTATGAATTTGTTTTCTTCAAGCTCAGATGTGTTGCAGAACGCGCAGGGCTCTTTGAACCCCTGAAGAAGCTCGTAGCATTTTTTTCCATAATACTCTTCTTCTGTGTCTACTTTGAATGTTTTCATGGTATACCGATTCATATAGACCACAGAATGGTCTTCCACGTCAACAACGTATATGATCTCGTCCAGGTCTTCAAAATATCTCCATATATCCATCATCGCAGGGCAGTCCTCCGTCAATTCGCCAGTTATGGCGTCGGTGTACAAGGGGCAATGCGGTCGATGAAAGGCAGACCGGAGCATATTTTCTCCATATTTTCTCTTGTACACCGGCGCTGTCTTAAGTTGTTATCTATTTTAGATATCGGCAAAAATACAGTAAAAATAATTGCGCGTCTGTTTATCCGACGGAGACGTCAGCGCAATGCTCCCGGCATAGACGTAACCTGTATCAAAGTCCGCGGGATCAAAAGACACATCTGGTTATACTGTTTCCTCAAAGCGGTAATTAAAACGAACCGGATTTTCCTTTTTCTCCATCAGCCGTCTATATGCGGTCTGTTCCCCGCCTTATTTCCGTTAAGATACGGATCTGACGCAGGACCGGATCTGCATCATTGCTGATACGGAATGTGATCCGGAACAATGTCAATGGGGACCACGTCCTGTTCCGGGCGGGGAACCGGGGGATGACCGCAATTTGCTGCCGGGATCTGATCCGCTGCCATATCGGCAAGGGCTGTCTGGGTAATTTCTACAATCCGTTTTCCCATCACCTATGAGTCTCCCTAAACTTTTTGAATGCTTCTGCAGCGTTCTCTGTCCTTCCGGCTCTATGCAGAAATGAATACGGATGACTTTTATCTCACAGTCTTTGATTATCGTACAACTGTCAGGGTGTCATGGGGGCAGGCGTAGCCAGGCAGATCCGGCATCGTATTTTGACAGCAGAACGGTATCGGACATACCAGCAGCTTTGCAGGAAGAATAAAGAGAGACTTCTAGGCTCCTGCTCTTTGATGCTGCGAATGGATACCGGCGCCACTCAGTATGTAGCGCATCTGTTTGCCGAGAATATTCCCACAGGCAAAGGATTAGATACCGATTATGCAGCACTGAGACAGAGCCTGACCAGCATGATGTTTCTGGCAGCACAGCGGGAATTGTCACAGATTGCCATTCCCGGTTATCTGGTATGCGGGCTTGCAGGCGGCGACTGGGAGACGGTCTACAGCCGTATCCTTATACCCCTGTTTTCCGAGTCTTGCTTTACCCTTACTATCCTGTACCTGCCGGACAATATCCGGCGTCTCTGGACGGAATTTGGAGACATCCCTATGAATCCGGAAACAGAATATATTGAGCAAGCCTGGCACGGATTTTCAGTTGGAACGCACCGGGAAGAAATCTGGCACTGATTTGAAGAGACATTTCAGATCAGCGTGGCGGAAGATCTCATGTATGCAAATAATAAAAAGAAATTTATGAGGTAATACGATATGAAAGAAAAGATGAAGTGCAGTGAATGTGAATTTTGCAGGTCACTCCGGCCTCGCAATAATAGCCGTGCAGAATTTTCCTGTAACCATCCGGATCAGAGGTATATACTGGATTATTTTCATGAACACAGAATCGTAAAACACCCAGGATTTTTAGGCTTCGGAAAGCCCTGGTCCGATGAGATCCCCATCAAGACCTCTCCGGTATGATGCCCGAAAAAGCGCAAAGACAAATAAATCTGGACTCTGCGTTGCTTTTCTACTGTATGTACAGCACATAATTTGATATAATAGAACCACGGATTTTAGAAAGGAGCTACTATATGTATCTGAAACGAAAAATTTACAGCCAGCTTCTGGAATGGAAAAATGATACCGGCCACAGCACCCTGGAAGTGACAGGGGCAAGACAGGTAGGAAAAACATACATCATCAATAAATTTGCGGATGAAAACTTCCGCCATAAAATTTACATCAATCTCTTTGAGCAGAGCGGACAGCAGTTTATGCAGTGCTATAAACAGGCAACTGCCTGGGAACCGGGTACAAAACGTCCGGAACATCCTCTGCATG
>CALWAR010000026.1 GCA_944375765.1 uncultured Mediterraneibacter sp.
GAATCCTGAAACGGCAGACACGGTCAATCCAGACGGAAGGTCACTTTGGAGATATCAAGGAGAATGAAAACTTCCGGCGGTTTAACTACCGTTCAGAGGAGAAAGTATATAAAGAGTTCATGCTGTATGCGATAGGCAGGAATATCATGAAATATCATCGCTTTTTACATCATGAGATTGAGAAATACGAGGGGAAAAAGGAGCAGAAAACCGCTTAGCGAAAGGCGCGCTTCAAAAAATCCAAACAAGGGGATTTTGCGCCTTGAAATAAGGGGTACAAAAGGGAAGAGACAGCCCACTGGGGAATTCAGTTCTTAAAAAAGTCCGAATTCTCTGGGATTGCCTCTTCCCTGTATGTCAGGGGCTAAAATCGGTATTAACCGACAGCCCCCGATCGTTATAAGGAGGAGAATTTGTTGAAAAATAAAGAGCTGATCCAGAAGATGACACTGGAAGAAAAAGCCGCATTCTTAAGCGGCAAGGGCGAATGGCAGACGTGGAACTTCGACCGTCTGGGCATCCCGTCCATGTACTGCTCCGACGGGCCTCACGGCATCCGCAGGCAGGCGGGCGCGGGAGACCATCTGGGGCTGAACCCGTCTCTTCCGGCAACCTGTTTCCCGACGGCAGCCACCATGGCGAACAGCTGGGATCCGGAGCTGGGAGAGGAGATCGGGAAAGCGCTGGGCGAGGAAGCAGCGGCCCAGGACGTGCATGTAGTATTGGGGCCCGGACTCAATATCAAGAGGAGCCCTCTGTGCGGGCGCAACTTCGAGTATTTTTCCGAAGATCCGTATATTGCCGGCAAGATGGCAGCAGGCTATGTGCGGGGCATCCAGAGCCAGGGCAGATATGCATGCCCGAAACACTTTGCTGTGAACAGCCAGGAGCTGCGGCGCATGGCCATGAACGCAGTAGTAGACGAGCGGACTCTGCGGGAGATTTATCTGACCGGATTCGAGATCGCCATTAAAGAGGGAGACGCCCACGCCCTGATGACGAGCTACAATCAGGTGAACGGGACTTATTCCAATGAAAATACACATCTGTTAAAAGATATCCTCCGCGATGAGTGGGGGTACGACGGAATTGTGATCACTGACTGGGGCGGATCAAACGACCATATCAAGGGTGTGGCGGCGGGCTCCGACCTGGAGATGCCAACGCCGGGCATGGATTCCGCCCGCCAGATCGTAAAGGCAGTACAGGAAGGCAGGCTGTCTGAGGAGGCTGTGGATGAATGTGTGGACCGGCTGCTCACGGCAGTGCTGACACTGACAAAAGGAAGTGGTGAGAACAATGGCGGAATAAGCGTGGAAGATATCGGTTCACAGAAGCTGTCAACCGATGGACAGAAACCGTCAGACTTTGACAGGGAAGCACATCATGCCCTTGCCAGAAAAGCAGCCTCCCAGAGCGCGGTGCTCCTGAAAAACAAGGACAACATTCTGCCGCTGAAGCCGGGAACCCGTGTCGCCCTGATCGGGGATTTTGCCTTTGAACCCAGATATCAGGGAGCCGGCTCCTCCATGGTAAATGTGACGAAGCTGGATAAGATGTCGGAACTGATCCATGATTACGACTTGAACGTGGCCGATATGGCAAAGGGATATATCCGCACCGGCGAGACGGACACTGTGATAGAGAAAGAGGCAGTGGATCTGGCACAGTCCGCGGATGTAGTACTGTACTGCTTTGGACTGGATGAGCTGAGCGAGTCCGAGGGTGTGGACCGGACACATATGAGAATTCCTCAGAATCAGATCTCCCTGCTGGAGTCCCTTGCAAGAGTGAATGAAAATATCGTAGGCATCTTAAGCGCCGGAGCCGCGGTGGAGATGCCGTGGCAGACCAGCCTGAAAGCCCTGCTCCACGGTTATCTGTACGGACAGGCCGGCGCAGGCGCCATGCTGGATATCCTGACCGGAAAGGTGAACCCATCCGGAAGGCTGAATGAGACCTGTCCCATCCGGTATGAAGACACCCCGGCGTTCAAATATTTTCCAAGTGAAGAGAGAAATTCGGAGTACAGGGAAGCGCTGTATGTGGGATACCGTTACTATGATACGGCAAAGGTGCGGGTACTCTACCCGTTCGGTTTCGGACTTTCTTATACGGAGTTTGAATACAGCAACCTCACAGTAGATGAGATGGGAGTAGAATTCGACCTGACCAATACGGGCGATATGGACGGCGCAGAGGTTGCGCAGCTCTATATCGGCATGAAAGATGCAAAAGTTTTCCGGCCGGATAAAGAGCTGAAAGGCTTTCAAAAAGTATTTCTGAAAGCAGGGGAGAGCCGTCACGTCCGCATCCCGTTTGATGACAAGACCTTCCGTTACTGGAATGTGCGGACGAACCGCTGGGAGGTGGAGGGCGGCACTTACACCATCATGGTGGGAGCAAGCTGTCTGGATATCCGGCTCACGGCAGAGGCGGACGTAGAGGGGACCACAGAAATATATCCATACTTTACGAACCGGATGCCGTCTTATTACTCCGGCCTGATCAGCAATGTGGAAGATCAGGAATTTAAAGAACTTCTGGGACGTCCGATCCCGGATGGAAAATGGAGCGGGGATCTGACAGTGAACGACGCCATCTGCCAGATGTACTATGCCAAGAGCTCCATTGCAAGATTTGCCTACAATAGACTGACAAAGATGAAGAAAACAGATACAAAGACCGGCTGGGCAAAGATATGGGGGAATTTTGAAGAAAAGCATCCAAAGCTCGCCAAGTGGCTGTATCAGATCTTCTATTTCTTCGTGTTCAGTATGGGAGTGACGATCATCCAGTATCTCTTCTTCACCTTTATGCCGGGCATCCTCGGGGAAGGACTTGCAGGCACGGAATTTATGTGGCCGCAGATAGAGATGAATATTCTCGGGGTTCCATTTACATGGAGCCTGCTGGGATACAACGTGCTCTATGACGCGTCCGGAGCGGTTGTGATCGGCGGAGGTCTGGGCTACTTTATCAGCTATGAAGTCGGATCGTTTGTCGCCCAGTGCATCAATTTTCCGCTTCAGAGAAATATCACATTTAAGAGCCACGGCAATCCGGTGTATCAGGCGATGTGGTACTTTATCGCATGGATCGTAATCTCGCTGATCTGCAACGGATTCAACAACCTGTGGATGCCGATCGCAGCGGCATATGTGGTGCCGGCAATCTATAACATCCTCGTGACGTTTATAACGGGAGGCGTGTCCATGGTGATCTTCTTCTTCGTGTTCAAGATCATCTTCCCGGAGGGAGAGGCAAAGAAATAGACGAGTGTAAATATTTTTACAGATAACACTCGCAGAGATATTCAAGGATTGTATCTATCCTCATAAGATTAAAATCAAGATACAGATTATTCAGTTCAATTTTATTCATACGGGACAGACGCCTGCTTTGTCTGCCCCGTTTTTTTGTGATATTAATCTGATTATGGAGAAAATCTGTGTTAGTGTAATGAGTATTTTGTGAAATTAAAAAGAAAAAAAGTGTGAAGAAAGGCGCTGGTCGAGTGTGGAATCGTTGAGGAGACAGGGGAGTACGAATCCACCGGAGGATGAAAAGTAACAGAGCTGCATTTGCCGACATTGGAACAGAGGCAGGAAGTCCCACTGCGAAAAACGGGGATGTATGGATGACTGCTGTTCCACGCTTGTTCTTCAGAAAAATACAGCCGGGAGTTTGGAGCGTTTCTTAGACGGGGGAAAGGGAAAACAACAGGAACTTGTAAAAGTGTGGGACAGACAAGACAAATAGGGTAACAGAATTTTCGGAAATCGTAGATATTATCGCAAAGTGCGATACCATTCGGATTGCCATGTTCGACGAGCCTTATCCCTGCATTGTTCCGGGGACTGTCCGACGTTCAAGGCGGGAGATACTTTTCTGATTGACGGCGACGATTTCTGGCATATGATGAACGGAAAGTTTTGTGCTGAAGCATGGGACTGTATCAGCCACTATGTATATGCTGCTTTACAGGGCGGCCCGGACGCAATCGATACCGTTCTTTCTATCTGTTTCCACAAGTGAACGGTCATAGTATAATAGAGCCAGCGATAAATTCGTTAGGTTAGAATCGATGATGGGGTAAACGAAAAAGCAGTTTTGGCATTCCAGTGAACTGCCCCTTCGTTTACACCATTTTCGATTTGACCTAATTGAACAAAGTAAGCGTCCGGGTAGCC
>CALWAR010000027.1 GCA_944375765.1 uncultured Mediterraneibacter sp.
AGCAAGTATTCTCTTCCGGCAGAGGAGGCAAGGCACTATATGATCGCCCCGCCGCTCCGCAAAAAGAAAAATCAGGAAGCGCTCTGGCAGGCACTCAAAGAAGGGCGGATCCAGACTATCGCTACAGATCACTGCAGTTTCACAAAAGAACAGAAAATGGCAGGAGCAGAAGATTTTTCCAAGACCCCCTGCGGCATGCCGGGAGCAGAGGAACGTCCGGCTCTGATCTGGCAGTTCGGTGTAAATGCAGAGCGGATCACGGCAGAGCAGATGTGCATTTATCTGTCAGAGAATCCGGCCAAACTTTACAAGATGTATCCATGGAAAGGAGCGCTCATCCCCGGAAGCGATGCGGATATCGTAGTGTGGAATCCGGACACCGAATGGACGATGATGGCAGAGGATCAGCAGTCTGCGTGTGATTACTGCCCGATGGAAGGAACGAAGATCCGCGGCAGGGCAGAGCAGGTATATTTAAGAGGCAGACTGGTGGCGGAGAACGGGAAAATCCTTGAAGAGAAGACCGGTGTGTATGTCCGTCACGGGGTGGAGTGATACAGACTCTTAATAATGTACAGAGAGACAATTTTGAGATATCATGATATGATCTATATTTACAGTGGAAACAGACTGCATGAGACAGACTCCCTGAGACAGGCGCTGAAACTGGAGAAAGAAGAGTTCCGGGGACAGCGCCCGGTCGTATCGGCGGTCGGCGCAGGTGGAAAGACTACGACACTGCACCGGCTTGCCGATGAGTATGTCCGGGCAGGTGTTCCGGTGCTCGTGACGACTACGACGCACATCATGAAAGAAGACAGGGAATGGTTTCTGTCCGGTTTCTCGGAAGAGAAGATAGAAGAACAGCTGCAAAAGGCAGGACAGGCATGGGTGGGAGAGTCGGCTCCCGGCGGTAAACTGGGAAAGCTATCTGATTCCGCGCTTGAGAAACTTCTGAAGCGGGATACTCCGGTGCTCATCGAAGCGGACGGAGCGAAGCGGCTGCCGGCCAAAGTGCCTGCAGAGCATGAACCGGTGCTCCTGCACTGCACAACCCATGTATTGTCCGTATACGGGCTGGACAGTGTAGGACAGAAGATTGAAGATACGGTATTCCGCCCGGAGCTGGCGGAGATACTTTTAAAGAAGAAAAGAACAGAATGTGTGACGGAGAAGGATATTGCCCTGCTTGCCGCATCGGATGTTGCGGGGAGAAAGGGCTGCCCTGAGACAGCCGTATACACAGTCGTTTTGAATAAAGCAGATGATGAGAAACTCAGGAAAACAGCGCTTGCCATATGCCGTTCGCTGGAAGAAAAGGGAATCCGGCAGGTGATCGTCACCGGAAGGCAGAAATCCTGAGTTAACAAATCGTAACAGTTCAGCCTGCGCCATTCGGAAAACCGCACTGACGTGCTTACTGCGGCTGCGCCGCTATTTTCCTCATATACTGGCGCTCAGCTCATGGACCTGTCGCTCGAAAAATCATGCAAGCATGATTTTCTCTTCCGGACAGTTCCATGGCTGAACTGTTGCAGCAAAAAGAAAGGCAGACAGAAATGAAGATATTGATCAGAGGCGCCGGAGATCTGGCGACAGGAATCGCATCCAGACTTTATGGAGCGGGACATCAGATCCTGATGACTGAGATAGAGGTGCCGCTTACCGTAAGGCGTACCGTCGCAATGTCCAGAGCGGTCTACGAGGGAAACGCGCAGGTGGAGGTTATGCTGGGCGTACTAGTAAAGGATCAGGCGGGCGCGGAACAGGTTATGGCGGAGGGAGATATCGCAGTTATGGTGGATGAAACAGCATCCAGCCGCGCGTGGTTCCAGCCGGATGTGATCGTGGATGCGATCCTCGCAAAGAGAAATCTCGGGACAAAGATCACAGACGCACCGTTTGTCATCGGAGTCGGCCCGGGATTTACAGCGGGAGTTGACTGCAACTGTGTGGTCGAGACAAAGCGGGGGCATACGCTGGGAAATATCATCTGGCGGGGAAGCGCGATCCCTAATACCGGAGTCCCGGGAAATGTAGCAGGCTATACGATTGAGCGGCTGATCCGTGCAGGTGCAGACGGAATACTGGAGCCAAGGGCGCAGATCGGGGACTTTGTGGAGAAAGGTTCTGTCGTCGCCGTCACTGGAGGCGTTCCGGTATATGCGCAGATGGCCGGAATCGTAAGAGTGATGCTTCAGGACGGTGTACAGGTGAGCAAGAACCTGAAGATCGGAGATATCGATGCAAGGGCGGAAGTCTCCCATTGCTATACGATTTCCGACAAGGCGAGAGCCATCGGGGGAGGCGTACTGGAAGCGGTTACCGGATTCGAGCGGATGAAAGACAGATTTGCTGTTGTTATCCTCGCTGCAGGCGCCGGCACAAGATTCGGCGGCAATAAACTGAATGCGCTTGTGAAGAACAGGCTGCTCTATGAATACACGCTGGACCGTGTGCAGGCATTCGGGGCATTTCCGTCATTTATTGTTACCGGCTCTGAAGAAATCGCGCAGGAAGCAGAAAAGAGAGGCATTACTCCGGTGTGGAATAAAGAGCCGGAGAAGGGCATATCCCTTTCTCTTGTACTGGGGCTGAAGAAAGCGCTGGAGTGCAGACCGGACTTAAGAGGAGTTATGTTCTCTGTCTGTGACCAGCCGGGACTTGATACCTCGACCATGCAGCAGATCTTCTGTACGGCGTCTCTGCATCCGGGGAGCATCGTATGTGCGGGAAACAGCGGAAGAACCGGAAATCCGGTGTGCTGGGATGCGGGATTTTTCCCGGAACTGCTTGCCCTGACCGGCGATGAGGGCGGAAGACAGATCATGAGAAAACACAAGGAAAAGGTGAGGATCGTACAGGTGGATCCCGAGGAGCTGAAAGATATTGACAGGCGGGAAGACCTGAGAGAGCCATAAAAATAGTAACAGTTCAGCACGCGCCATTCGTAAAACCGCACTTCGTGCTTATTGCGGCAGTCGCCGCTGTTTTACTCATTGACAGGCGCTCAGTTCATGGAACAGTCCACTCGAAAAATCATGCGAGCATGATTTTCACTCCCGGTCAGTTCCATGGCTGAACTGTTACAAAAATATAACCGAGAGGAGATGAATGATATGGCGCGGGTACGGAAAAAGAAAGTAGCGGTCGTGCAGTGTGCGGGAGGATGCCGCCGGCAGACAGAAAACCGTGGACTGGAAGGGAACAACTGTCAGCAGATACTTGAGACGAAAGCGGACGTGGCGTCCTGTGAATATGGCTGCTTAGGCGGCGGGAGCTGTGTGGCTGCATGCCGGCTCCATGCAATCTATATCAATACAAAGGGCGCGGCTGAGGTGGATCCGGAGAAATGCGTGGGATGCGGTTTGTGTGTGAAAGCCTGTCCCCGGAGCCTGATCCGGGTCACTTCTGTAGAGTATAATATTTACCCCGCGTGTGTCAGCGAAGATGCAGGAGCACAGACGAGAAAGAACTGCGATACCGGCTGTATCGTCTGCGGCATCTGCGTCAGGAACTGTCCGATGGCGGCAATCAGCATCGAGAATAACCACGCGGTGATCGATGAGGAAAAATGCATTGCCTGCGGCATGTGCGCAGTGAAATGTCCGCGGGGAGTGGTCAGGGATTATAACGGGATCTTTACGGTCCGGGAAGCGCAGGTGGAATCATGAAAGAAACTTACACTTTTACAGTAAACGGTGTAGAGAGAAGTACAAGTGAGGACAAACCGCTGTTAAGATATCTGCGGGATAATCTGCATCTCCACTCCGTGAAAGACGGCTGCAGCGAAGGAGCCTGCGGAACGTGTACGATCATTGTGGACGGAAGAGCGGTAAAGTCCTGTGTCCTGACGACGAAACGGGCTGTTGGAAAGAATATCATCACCACGGAGGGACTCAGCGACAGAGAAAAAGAAGCGTTTGTGTATGCATTCGGTTCCAAGGGCTCTGTCCAGTGCGGATTCTGTATTCCGGGCATGGTCATGGCGGGAAAGGCACTGATCGACCGGGTGCCGGATCCGACAGAGGAAGAGATCAAAGTGGCATTAAAAGGAAATGTATGCCGCTGTACCGGATATAAGAAGATCATTGAGGGAATCCAGCTCACTGCCGCGATCCTGCGGGGAGATGCACAGATCGAGACAGATCTTGAGAAGGGCGACGTCTATGGAGTGGGACAGCACGCGTTCCGTCTTGACGTAAGGGAAAAAGTACTTGGATACGGGGAGTATCCGGACGATGTGGAGATGGAAGGAATGGTCTATGCATCAGCGGTCCGCTCAAAGTATCCGAGAGCCCGGATTCTCGACATTCACGCGGAGAAAGCATTGGCGCTGCCGGGCGTCCTCGCTGTTCTGACAGCGGATGACGTCCCCAACAATAAAGTGGGACATCTGCAGCAGGACTGGGATGTGATGATCGCAAAAGGCAGCATTACCAGATGTGTAGGCGACGCCATCTGTCTGGTAGTGGCGGAGACAAGAGAAATCCTCGAGAAAGCCAAAAAGCTTATAAAGATTGATTATGAAGAGTTAAAGCCTGTTACTTCGGTGGCAGAGGCAATGGCGGAGGACGCTCCGAACGTCCATTCAAAAGGAAATCTGTGCCAGAGCCGTCATGTGACGAGAGGAGATGCAAAGAAAGCTCTTGCAAAGTCAAAATATGTAGTGACACAGACTTATAAGACACCGTTTACGGAACACGCATTTCTGGAGCCGGAGTGCGCGGTGGCATTCCCTTATAAAGACGGCGTCAAGGTGCTCTCCACAGATCAGGGCGTCTATGATACAAGAAAAGAAATCTCGATCATGCTCGGCTGGGATCCGGAGCGGATCGTAGTTGAGAATAAACTGGTGGGCGGAGGATTCGGAGGAAAGGAAGATGTATCTGTCCAGCATATCGCGGCGCTTGCGGCGTTGAAAGTGAACCGTCCGGTGAAAGTGACATTTTCCAGGCAGGAGTCCATTAACTTCCATCCGAAACGCCATGCCATGGAGGGAACATTTACCCTCGGGTGTGATGAAAATGGTATCTTCACGGGACTGGACTGTGAGATCTGTCTTGACACAGGGGCATATGCATCCCTGTGCGGGCCTGTCCTTGAGAGAGCCTGCACCCACTCTGTGGGACCGTACTGTTACCAGAATACAGATATCCGGGGATACGGATATTATACAAATAATCCGCCGGCCGGAGCATTCCGGGGGTTCGGAGTGTGTCAGAGTGAATTTGCCCTGGAGTCAAATATCAACCTGCTGGCTGAGAAGGTGGGGATTTCTCCGTGGGAGATCCGCTACCGCAATGCTATCGAGCCGGGCAAGGTACTGCCAAACGGTCAGATTGCAGACTGCTCCACAGCTCTGAAAGAGACGCTCCTTGCCGTAAAAGACGCCTATGAGAGCAATCCGGGCAGGGCAGGGATCGCATGTGCCATGAAGAACGCCGGCGTCGGAGTCGGGCTGCCGGACAAAGGCCGTGCAAAACTGGTTGTGCATGACGGAAAAGTCGAGCTGTACAGCGCGGCGTCCGATATCGGACAGGGCTGTGCGACGGTATTTGTGCAGATGGCAGCCGAGACGACAGGACTTGGAAAAGAGCAGATCATAAATAAAGGAGCCAACTCCGAAGTGGCGCCGGACTCCGGTACGACCTCGGGTTCCAGACAGACGCTCATCACAGGCGAGGCAGTCCGGATGGCTGCCGCGGAGCTGAATGAAGATCTAAAGAGAGCAGACGGCGATCTGTCGAAGCTGGAAGGAAAGGAATACTTTGCCGAATTCTTTGATCCGACGGATAAGCTGGGGGCTGACGTGCCCAATCCGAAGAGCCATGTGGCATACGGATTCGCCACACATGTAGTTATCCTGGACGATGACGGACGGGTGAAAGAAGTGTATGCGGCTCATGATTCCGGTAAAGTCGTAAATCCGATCTCCATACAGGGGCAGATCGAGGGCGGCGTGCTCATGGGACTGGGATATGCCCTGACCGAAGATTTCCCGCTTAAAAACGGCGTGCCGCAGGCCAGATATGGAACACTCGGGCTCATGCGCTCCACCCAGATTCCGGACATTCATGCAATCTACGTGGAGAAAGAAGAACTTCTGCCGTTCGCATACGGTGCGAAAGGCATCGGGGAGATCGCGACCATCCCTACCGCACCGGCGGCGCAGGGGGCATATTACGCGATGGATCATGTGCTCAGGACAAAACTGCCGATGGAGGATACATATTACTCGAAGAAACAGAAAGCAGTGAAATAAGACAGATAAAGGGACTGTCTCTTCCTTTTGTAACGCCCGGAAATACGGACACATCCACACAGCGGACATGTCCGTATTTCCGGCGGAGGATCAGGATTGCCTCGGGATAGCCTTTCATGGACGACGTTAAGGCCATGCGGCACGCTTCTTTGAGATTTTGGGCGAACCGTATTATGCCAGTTCCCATGCGGCATTCTTTCTCTGGATGGAATAAAGATGTTCGTATAAACCATGTCGCGACATGAGTTCTTCATGGGTTCCCTGCTCTGTCACCCGGCCTTTTTCCAGGACTACGATATGATCGGCTCCCGCAATAGTGCGCAGCCGATGGGCAATGACCAGTACCGTCTTCCCCTCCACCAGCCGGTTGATCGCCTGCTGTACAAAAACTTCATTTTCCGGATCAAGGGAGGCGGTGGCCTCGTCTAAGATTATGACAGGGGCGTCTTTTAGCAGCGCCCTGGCAATGGAAATGCGCTGCCGTTCCCCGCCGGAAAGAGTAGCGCCGTTTTCGCCAAGCATGGTTTTGTACCCTTCCGGCATCCGTTCAATAAATTCATCGCAGCAGGCCGCCCTGGCGGCGGCGCGGATTTCTTCCTCGCTGGCATCCGGCCGTCCAAATCGGATATTCTCCTCGATTGTGTCGTTGAACAAGGTGACATCCTGAAATACAAAGGAGAAATTCCTCATCAGGGTTTCAGGCTCAATGTCTTTGACATCTATACCGCCAAGGCGTACCGTACCGCTGTCTGCGTCCCAGAACCGTGCGGCCAGCCGGGAGATTGTACTTTTCCCACTGCCGGACGGACCTACGAGAGCTGTCACTTCTCCCTGCTTCGCTGTAAAACTCACATCCTTAAGTACCGTATCTTTCTGGTAGGAGAAAGATACCCGGTCAAAACAGAGGCCTGTATCCGTAAGAGCGACATCATTTCGTCCTGCCATGGGCCTGCTTTCCATCAGTGTGCGCAGCCGCGCGGTAGAGACTTTCAGATAGAGAAGATCCGGCAGCATCGTGAGCACCGTCAAAATAGGCCCATAAATTCGGCTGGCGATGAGAAGGAACATCAGCAGGACGAGGAAATCGATCTGCCCGGAGGCGATCAGGTTCACTCCGACAAAAGCGACGATCCCAATGCCGCTGCGCAAAAAGATAGTGGAAAGGGCCATCAAAGAACCGGACGCCAGCTCCACCTGGACAGCCGCCCGTTTCAGTTCCAAAAAGGCATGATTCAGCGCCTGGAACCGTTCGCCGCCCAGACCGCAGGCACGGATCACCTTAATCCCGTCCAGGTATTCCTGGGTCTGTTTTTCCGCATCGAGACGGGCTTCCACATGGCGGGAAAACATCCTGCTCTGCAGTCTGCGGCTTAAGAGCAGTACCAGAGCGGAGACGGGCAGCATGATGAACATGGAAAGTGCCATCCGCCAGTCAAAAACAGCCAGCATGGCGCAGACCAAAGTCGAGGTAATAACATTGGCGATCAGCTGTGGCACAATATTGGACATAGACGTCTCAATGTTGGTGCAGTCTGTCATAATATTAGAAGATAGCTCCGTTAAATTTCGTGAGTTAAAGAAACTCATGGGAAGTTTCCTCATTTGCTCCGCTACCCGCAGCCGGGTGGATTCCGACTGTCCATAGGACGCCACGTAGGTTTTCTTATAATCGTGCCTGGAAAGAAAGAAAATCACAACAAAGGCTGCCAGTCCAATACCGAAGAGAAGCCACATTCTGTTCCATGATACGGGCTCACCTGTAAGCGGCTTCAACAGTTCCAGAAATACCTGCACCGTAATGGCAAAGGGGATCATCAGGGAAAGGCCGGTCAGCACGCAGGCAGTCACAGCGCTGCGTAAGCTTTTCTGTCCCTGGGTTTCCAGCAGTAAAAGTTTTTTAAGCATGGGTTTCCTCCTTTCGTCCAATGCCCCAGGTAAGGGACTGTGTGTAACGTTCCCACATCCGTGTATAGGTTCCGTTTCGTTCCAGCAAAGTTTGGTGGGCGCCGTACTCTGCCAGGCGGCCGTTTTCCATGACAAGGATCTGGTCTGCAGTGCGCACCGTTCCCAGGCGGTGTGCGATCATCAGTACAGTTTTTCCTTTCATCAGTTCTTTCAGGGCAGCCTGGATCTGCTGCTCATTCTCCGGGTCGGCAAAGGCTGTCGCCTCATCCAGTACCAGGATCGGAGCGTCCTGGAGGATAGCCCTGGCAATGGATATGCGCTGGGCTTCTCCTCCGGAGAGATGTACTCCTTCTTCTCCAAACACAGTGTCATACCCTTTGGGAAGACGGGCGATAAATTCATGGCACATGGCCGCTTTCGCCGCCCGGATTACTTCATCCTCTGTGGCGTCCGGCCGTCCCATGCGGATGCTTTCCAGGATACTCTGGCCAAAGAGGTAGACATCCTGGAACACGAAGCTGACCTGTCCCATCAAGGTCTCCTCTGACAGATTCCGGATATCTGTATTTCCGATGGAGATACTGCCGCTTTGCACATCCCAGAACCGTGGGATCAAATGGGCAATCGTGCTTTTCCCGCCGCCGGACGGCCCCACGACAGCAGTTATTTGCCCCTCCGGCGCCGTGAAGCTCACACCATCCAGCGCCTTATGTTCCGAACCGTCATAGGAAAAGGATACATTTTGAAATACGACGTCTGTTTTTTGAGGGACAGAACTATTTTCTACTTCCGGCAGTTCCGGCAGCGCCATCATGGCGTCAAAATTGGCGACGCCCCCGGCAATCCTCATGCTGGAGGAGGACACATACATAAATTTATTCAGGACGGAGGCAACGGCCGGTGTGAACAGCAGATAGAACAGGAAACTGAGGAGGAAAGAAGCATAATCCTCTGTTCCCTGCCCGATCAGGATACCGACAGGCAGCAAAAACAGATAAATATTATTGATGATTGCTGTGAAGGCGGCCATGTAATTTTCCCACTTCAGGGTATAGCTGAGCATGATTTTCGTGTATGCCGCGATGGAATCTTTAAGCTGCCTGAAAGAACGCGCTGTCTGTCCGAAAGCTTTCAGGACCGGCATCCCCCGGATATATTCCACGGAAGCCTCCGTCATGTCGGCGCTGCTCTTTTGGATTTCCTGCATGACCTCCGGCCCGGCTTTTCCTATGGTCATCATCTGGATGGCAAAAGCGAGGATCACTGCCGCCAGTGCCGCCAGTCCAAACCGCCAGTCAAAAACGAATAACAACACAAGAAGTACCGCCGGGGCCGTAAAGGATGCGACCATATCCGGATAGGAATGAGCCAGAAATTTTTCTATTTTATCTATATCCTCATCAATGACCTTTCTGAGCCGCCCACTGCCAAGTGTCAGGTGGAACCCTAAAGGCACTTTCGCCAGATGCCTGGTAAATGCGGTTTTGAGTTCATACTGCGTGCCAAAAGCCGCTATATGGGCACAGATCGAAGACGCCAGAAAGCACAGCGCATCCGCAGCGATTCCTGCGATGGCGATCCACCCGTATCCTGCAACGGTCTCAACCTGCAGGGCGGAAAAGTCCGGGTAAACAGCGATCACATCCCGTATGATCCAATAAACCGCCAGATATGGAACAAATGAAGCTGCTGCAGCCAAAGCGGCCAAAATGCCGCTTGCTGTTAATAATCCTTTATGGCCGGATGCCAGGGCAAACAGCCGTGACATGCCGCCTTGTTCTTTTTTTCTGTTCGCCATTATTTCACCTCTTTCATCAATCCCGCCTTTACAAAATGCTTCTTAAAAATCCCACGGGCAAGGAGTGTCCCGCAGATGGCGGTGATCACAGTTACAACGACAGCCAGGATCAGGTAAGGTCCGGAGATAAAGTCCACAAGCTGCGCCATAAATTCATTGTCAATACTGTTCGTGGCGGCGAGCCGGGAATAGTAATCTTTCATGGTGAGCAGCGGCACATAGGAGCCGATAGCGGTAGACGCCATCAGGACCGCATAACCGATGCTCCCGGCTATATAACTTGTGTATTTTCTGCTCCGGGCAATCAGTTCCGCAAGGACTGTTCCAATTACAACAGAAACAAGAATTGGCCAGCCGCTTCCCATAGCGAACATAACCAATGCGAACAGGATGCCGAAAATAAGGATTGCGCCCGTCTTTGGTGTTTTTGCCCTCAGCAGCATGTAAACCGGCGCGGCGATCAGCGCCCCCAGAGCAGCTCCGAATGGCTGTGTGTAGACGGTCATGCTCATGACCATAATGCAAACCATGAACAACACTATGAAAATCACGGTGAAAATGCCCAGGTTGATGAAATCCCTGCCTTTCAGTCTGGTCGCCGGTATGTTTGTTTTGCTCATAGATAACTCCTCTCTTTCCATTTAATTTTTATCGCTTTTCTTTTTCCAGGGATATGACCTGTGTACAGGCTTTTGCCAGAAACTCATGGTCATGGGAAATTACGACAATCGCTTTCCCCTGATCCGCCAGATTTTTCAGTATATCAGAGACACGCCGCATATTTTCGTAATCCAGGCCGCTGGTTGGTTCGTCGAACAGCAGTAATTGTGCCGGAGATAACGCCGCCAGTGCGATGCAGAGCCGCTGTTTCTGCCCACCGGACAGGGAAAGCGGATGTCGCTCCCGGACGCCTGAGAGATCGAGGGCGTCCAGAAGCTCCCGTATCTCGTCTTCATCAGGTGCCGAGCCGGACAGGCTCAGTCTCATTTCTGACTCCACACTTTCACAGAAAAGCTGATAGTTCGGATCCTGCATCACCAGGAAAACCTGGTGTTTGCGGGAAGACGCTTCTGCCAGCGAACCATGAAAGTAGATCTGTCCGCTGTGTTCTTTCATAAGGCCGCAGACGGTTCTGACAAGGGTTGTCTTCCCAATCCCGTTTCGCCCGGTAATGCCAAGGATTTCTCCGGTCTGCACCGTAAAACTCACATTCTCCAGCACCGGACGTTTCCCACGCCGGACAGACAGCTTCCGCACTTCCAATGACGGCATCCGTACAGGGCAGCCTGCGGGTGTATGGGCAATGTCTGTATCCCACAGGGACCGTAAGCCAAGGGCATGCAGTTCTGACACCGTCTTCTCAAGCAGCCTGTCCGCCGGTACGTCTTCTGCAATCCGTCCATTCTCCATTCGGATGATCCGGTCAGCGACGCCGTTTAAGTAATACAGCCTGTGTTCGGCAATAAGGATGGTTTTTCCCTGCCGCTTCAAAGTCAGGAGCACCTGACGCAGCCGTCGGATAGCCCGGCGGTCAAGGTTGGCTGAAGGCTCATCCAGAACATAAATTTCCGGTGAGAGCGCATATACGCTTCCAAAAGCAATACTTTGCTTTTCCCCGCCAGAGAGCTGGAAAATATCACGTTTACATAAGTTCTCTAAATGCAGTGTTTTTACTGTGTCTTCATATCGCCGGTGCATTTCCCCACAGGGGACGCCGCAGTTTTCCATACCGAATACCAGCTCACTGTCCGTATCGGTGTTGAAAAACTGCGTCCAGGGATTCTGGAATACCGAACCTACAAAGCCGCAGAGTTCGTGTGGTTCTTTCCCCAGCACATCTTCGCCGTTTATCAGCACCAGTCCTTCTAATTTGCCCGGATAAAAATCAGGGATCAGACCATTTGCCAGGCGGGTAATCGTTGTTTTTCCACAACCGGAATTTCCGGAGAGTACCACGCACTCTCCAACGCCGATCTGCAGGCTTACATCTGAAAGGGCATCTTCTTCCCCGCCTTCATACTGAAAAGACACTTCTTTTAACTCAATCAAAGCACCACCCCCATCACTGCTCGCAGGAACAGCACTCCGCAAAGCGTTCCTGAAAAAAGCAATGTAACGATAAAATCTTTCCCCGTGAGGCGCAGCCTGGTAAAAGCCGTCCGGGATCCGGGATTATCCAGTCCCCGTGTGATGGAGGCGGCAGAAAGTTCCTCGGCTACGGTGGAAGACCGCACTAAAAGCGGAGTAAGAAATCCTTCAAACAGAAGAGACGGCTTTTTCCATAGATTACCAGGCGTCAGGGAGAGTCCCTTAAGTTCCATAGCGTCCCGTATGTTCCGGATTTCCTCTCTGGCAGTTGGGAAAAAGCGCATGGTCTTGCCCGATTTGCGGGAAAATGGTATAATTTCATTTGGTTAGAAATAGCTAACCACGGCCAGTATAGATATTCTTCTGCATTCCTGCAAGAGATTTTGACGCATTATGGCTTTTGTAAAAGGAAAAATGTCTGATGGAAAAGGTGATGGGATGATAACACAAGACACAAAAGAATGGATGGCCGGCATGTGCCTGGCTATGGGGCTCAGGGAAAATATGGAAAATCCCTTTGGGTGCGGAAGTTACTGGGAGGGACAGGAACAGACGCGGGGCTGGTTCTGGTATCTGGCGCACGATACTTATTTCGTCCTGACGAAATGCGACTTTTCTTTCCTCCAGGATAAACGCCTCACCATGCCGCAGAATTCCCTGTATATTTCCCTGCGGCTGGACTATGCAGGGCATCTTCCCCCCGGAAAGATCCTGGCGTTTATGGAAGAAAAGGGCGACGCCGCCAATACAGTTATGAGAGCCGGAAGCCATGTGGCTTATACCGAAGTCCTCTACATGCCTTCCTTTTATATGAGGCACTTGCAAACAGCCTTTACCTCATCCAATGCAAACCCAATAGAAATTCTAAAAAACATGGGCGGCGAACACAACTGGACGTCGGAGATGATGGATATTCTCTCAGACATCCGGAAATGCAGCAGTACCGGCATGGCGGGAGAACTGTACTATGTAGGAAAGGCCTATGAACTCATGGCTTCTCTCATTGCCATGGGAACCAGGAGACTGCCGAAAAAAAGTGAGGATTATGAACATATCCTGCGGGTGATTGCTTTCATGGATGCACATTATACGGAGGACGTCCGCCAGGGGGAACTGGTCAAAATCTCCCGTATGAGTTCTACAAAGCTGAAAAACCTGTTCCGGCAATTCACCGGCTGTACAATTACAGATTATCTGCAGTCGAAAAAAGCGGATCATGCGGCCCATCTGCTGGCGGATACCGAAATGACGGTGGAGCAGATCGCAAAACAAGTGGGATTTGGCACGGCAACGGGATTCTCCACGTCTTTCCGCAAACAGTCCGGCATCTCCCCAACAGAATACAGAAAACGGATGCGGATAAGCTGCATGAAGAACCCCTCTCAGGCAGAGAACCTGCGTTTTGATGAAATGTAGAAAAGAAAAGGCGGCGGAAATGTAAAACGCGGTCTTATTCCGCCGCAGCTCCGATCTTTCTGCCATTTGCCCGCATTTCTGATATCTGTTTCCGGACAGCGTGCTTCTTACGTGTGAGAAGAAGCCCTGCTGCCAGGGCGGTAAACGGCGCTACAGTCACCAGACCGAAACTCCCCACCACCGTGTCCAGGATCTCCGCGGACACATACTTATAATTCAGGATATGATCCACAGGCGTTCCCTGCGCCATAAACACCATGAGCAGGGTGATATATCCGCCCGAGTATGCCAGGAGGAGTGTGGTGGTCATTGTCCCCATTGCAGCACGCCCTACATTCATGCCTGATCCAAATGCCTCTCTCCACGAAATATCCGGTTTTTTCTCCACCACCTCGTGAACAGCAGAGGTAATGTCGACAGACAGATCGATCATAGCGCCGGCGGCTCCGATAAAGATACTGCTCATAAAGATGGCTGTCAGATCCAGATGCTGGAAGCCACTGTAAAGCAGAGATTCTGAATCCGGCATCACCGCGCCGTTGATCTTAAACAGATCCGTGAACAGCATCCCAAGGATACAGGTTGCCAAAATTCCGAGAAGCGAACCAAGGGACGCGGTGACTGTGCGCCTGTCCACTCCGTACACAAAAAACAGGATGATGAGGGTAAGGAAAACCGTCACGGCGATCCCCACCCAGATCGGAGAATATCCCTTTAAATACGCGGGAACCAGTATTTTCCATATAGTCAGGATGGTAATTGCAAAGGAAAAGATTGCCCAGATCCCATTCCTGCCGGCCACCGCAATAAGAAAGGCCGCAAAGACTGCCAGAAGGATGACTTCTTTGTCCAGCCGGAAATGATCGGTCATCACCGCGGAAGAAATCTCCCCTTCGTTCATGCTGATGGTCACAAAGGCTTTGTCGCCT
Organism: uncultured Mediterraneibacter sp.; assembly: GCA_944375765.1. GTDB lineage: Bacteria > Bacillota > Clostridia > Lachnospirales > Lachnospiraceae > Mediterraneibacter. The sequence goes on from CALWAR010000027.1 coordinate 14,402, forward strand.
GGTTTGAAAATTTTGTCCTTTTCCAGCGAACCACTTAAGAAATTCACTCCTGTGATCTCCTGCCCTTTAAAAGTCCCATCCTCTATGCGCATCACACAGGACTGCTCCCCGGACTGTATCAGGCCGGAACTTTTAATGGCGGAATTATCCACCTCAGTCACGATACCTGTCGCCCGTTCCGACCCCTGATAGATCAAAGCATCCTCATAGCCGGTGGGAATGGCTATGAGGACTGCTGTCAAAAGAATACCAATGACAATACTCAGGAGCATATTTTTCTTCTTGCTGAAAAAAATACGTTTCATCTGTTTCATTCCACTCCTGTTAATTCTGCCATTTTTTTGTAAATGTCTGTATTGTCGTAGTAGCCTTCAAAAAGTTCCTGGCCCGCCCCCTGGGCAAAAACCTCTACCGGGAGCCCTGTATGTGCGTAGGAGCCAAAATTAACGCCGCTTTTGTTGTTCAGGATATGGGTGATTGTCACGGTCAGAGGCTCGTAGCTTCCGTATTTTACATACTCGTCCTGACCGAACTCTTCTTCCTCCCCGGTCCTGCTCATCGTCGTCTCATACGCCTCTCTTAGCTTGTCATACTCATACTGAGTCATGACCAGGCTTCCGTCATTTTCGGACTCCGGATGCATGTCCGCGCTGTCCTTTTGCTGTGTGGAAGCTGCTTCCGTGACCGGCGCCTGAAGACCGAACAGCTCTGTGACGTCTTTCATGACTGTGTCAAAGTCTGTCTTATTCTCCTTATAGCCTGTCACATAGTCAGAGTCAAACTTTGCGTAGGAAATCTTCTGGTTATTAAAATTCTGAAGGAAAGTGTCATAGTCAGTTCCCGCATATCCGATGGTCAGACCTCCTGTCTCATGGTCGCCGGTCACTAAGATCAGAGTTTCGTCCGGATGCTCATTGTAAAATTCCACAGCCTCTGCTACCGCATTATCCAGCGCGATCGTGTCGCTGATGGTAGCAGCAGCGTCATTTGCATGACATGCCCAGTCGATTTTGCCTCCCTCTACCATCATGAAGAAGCCGGTGTCATTGTCCAGCATCTCAATCCCCTTGTCCACATAATCCGCCAGAGCCCACTCGCCGTCCTGCAGATCCATGTCGTAGGACATGGCGTCGCTGTCTGCAAGATGCTCGTCAATGACGATCGTCTTCCCATCTGCGGATGTAAGCGCCTCTGCCTCTGCCTGGGTCTTTACTACCTTGTAGCCGGCCTCCTCAGCTGCGGCGTAAAGGTCTTTCCGGTTCTCATCCTCCCCTGTCGGCGAGAGGAGCGCGCCGCCTGCAAAATAGTCAAATTCACTCTCGATCAGCTCAAGACCAATGTCATAATAGTCGTTTCTGGATGCCTGGTGAGCATAGAACGCTGCCGGCGTCGCATGATTTAAATTCACGCTGGAAATAACCCCGATCTTATAATCTTTCTGCGCTTTCAGCTTTTCCGCGATAGTCTCATATTCTTCGGAAAAATCCTCGCTGACATTGATACTTCCGCTCCATGTCTTGTTGCCTGTTGCAATAGAAGTGGCTGTGGAGGCCGAATCAGGCGCAAAGGATGTACTGTCATAAGTCTGCGCTGAGCCTGCTACCGGGAAGTTCATCATATTCAGATTATTCCGGCTGTCCAGTACTGTTTGCTCCTCCCCGTCCACGGTGACTTTCTCAGCATTTTCCGCTATGGCATTCGCGCTCACAAAATAATTCGTGAGCTGGATCTGAGGATAGCTCATGCCGTCCCCGATAAACAGAAATACATATTTGGGCGTCTTTCCATCTGTCCGGCCGACGCTCTGAACTTCTGCCTCCGCATTTTCTGTTGTGGACGGGGTGTTACCGCAGCCTGTCAAAAGACCTGACGCCAGCATCATAGACGCTAAAGTCAGACATACAATTTTCTTCTTCATAGTTTTCCTCCTGGTGTTTTTAACTGTTACGCCCTTAAAATTAGCATAAAGATCCGGAGGCTTACAATCAGCATTTACCAAAGTTTTCGTAAAATGTCTGTTAAGAGAAAAGGCGCAATGGTATAATGGAAAGAGGACAGAGCGGAACGTTTAGCAGCAGGAACAAATCATCATGGATCAGAAGAAAATATTAGCGAAGTAAAGCCGGAGATGGAAAATACAGCAAAACGATTATCTGTCCTGACGGCTGTGTGATGTTTCGGCTGACAGCCAGACCCCTCGGAAATGAAAATTTCCATAAGGGAGGTTTCTGGAAAGAGCCGTGAAAACCGGGAGATGCTGTTGAAAACCAGGAACGCAACCTGAACTTGCGCATATGCAACCTTGATGTGGTGGAATGCCCGCGGCAATACCGTTATACTCAGAGCATGGCATACATTAAAAAGGTGCAAAACAATGAGTGGAGATCAGAAGACCACAGGAAGCAGATCTTTGCATCATGCATATTTGCGCGCAGAAGGGAGATTAGAATTATGGGTTTCGGAGAAAATCTTCGTACAATGAGAAGAAAGAAAAATATTTCACAGGAGGAGCTGGCGGGAAAGCTGAATGTCAGCAGGCAGGCGATATCCCGATGGGAACAGGATAACGGTTATCCTGAAATGGAGAAGATGATTGCCCTGTCCAAAATACTGAACGTCACACTTGATTATCTGGTGTCAGAAAATGAAACGGCGGACGGCTCCAATGAAGATTCCGGATCGGAGGAACAGCCACAGATTTCGGTTTCTCCTGCTGCGACACCGACAGGGAGAATCATGATCCGCAGCTATGACGGAAAACAGCTTGTCAATTGCTACAAGGTGATCTCCATGCATGTTTCCGGCAGTGCGGACACTCCCAATTACGTTCTGTACGGCGTGGATAGTTCATCATTTTGGGGAGAAAACCGGGAGATGCTGGGCTGGTATGCAGATGAAGAAAGTGTACAGAAAGAGACGGCGGATATTCTCGCAGCGATCGAAACAGGGAAACCGTCATATGAACTAAAATATGCTGCAAAAGTAAAGAAAGGAATCCTGAGTGTGAAGCTGGTAAAAGACGGGGATTGGGTTACTGATTAAACAGATATGAAAAAGATACCAGAGGAGGAGAATACCACATGAGAACCGGAGCAGTGATTGCCGCCGCGGGAACGCCGGGCGGTTTCCGGGCATACGACAAACTGGAAAATACAGACGCGGGCGTTATGCTCAGAAGGATGATCTATACGTTCCGCCGCGCCGGAGTGGAGGATGTGGCCGTGGTGACGGGATACAGGGCGAAAGAAACGGAGAAGAGCCTTGCGAAACTGGGAGCGGTTTTCTTAAGGTGCGGGGATTATGAGAATGTACAGATGCTGGATCTCGCAATCAGAGGTTTTCAGTATCTGAAGAACTGTGAACGGATATTTTTCTGCCCGGCAGATGTGCCCCTTTTTACGGAGAATACGCTGGAAATGATGCTCGCGCAGGGCGCTCCGGTGGTGATCCCGGTCTGCGGCGGCAGGAAAGGCCATCCTGTCCTGATCGATGCGGACCTGACAGACGGTATTGCAGAGTATCAGGGGGAGAGGGGATTAAAGGGGGCTATCGATGCATCGGGGGCGGAGATCTGCCTTCTTCCGGTAGACGATGAAGGTGTGCTTGTGCGCGCGCGCAGCGAGGATGATTTCGAGAGGCTGGCGGCAACGGAGAAACGGGCAGACATTCATCCGAAAATTAAAGTCCAGCTTATGAGAAATGAAGCATTTTTCGGTCCGGGAATGATGGTGCTGTTAAAGCAGATCGATGTGCTTGGAAATGTGCGCGAGGCATGTGAGAAAGCGGGAATGTCATACAGCAAAGGATGGACGCTGATCCGTACTGCGGAGCAGGAGCTTGGACGTCCTGTCGTGGAGCGGAGTCCCGGCGGAAAATCCGGCGGAAGCGCAAAAGTGAGTCCTGCAGGACATATCCTTATGGAGCGGTATGAGCGTCTGGAACGGGAAGTTGCAGAGTTTGCGGAAAAGAAATTTGAGGAGATCTTTTATACAGATATGGACAGAGACTCCCTGTGACGGAGAATTTTATCGATGCTGTAAGGGAGTTTTCATTGCTACCGATTGTTTTTTGAAAAATAACCGGTTATACTGGACGAAAGGGCTGTGCGTAGACAGCTCAGTATAAATTCAGGAGGATAAAGAGTATGAAGAAAAAGATTTTAGCAGCAATGCTCGCAGGAGCAATGGTATTACCAATGGCAGGATGCTCTGGAAGTCCGGACAGCAGCAGCGACAACGCGGGGGATTCTGAGGATGCGTCTTCCGGGGACAGCAGCACGGACGGAGAGGCAGAGGAGACGGAAATCCAGGTATTTATCGCAGCGAGCCTTAACACGGTGATGACAGAGCTTGCTGAAATGTATAACGAGGAGCACCCGGAAGTTACGATCACTTACAATCCGGACAGTTCTGGTACGCTGCTGACACAGATCCAGGAGGGGTATGAGTGCGACATTTTCTTCTCGGCAGCACAAAAACAGATGGATGATCTTGAGGCGGACGGACTGATGGTCGAAGGGACAAGAGCAGATGTAGTCAACAATCAGGTTGTTGTCGTTTCATTGAAAGACAGCGGGACAAAAGTTACAGGCCTTGAGAATCTGAACGAAGCGGAGAGTATCGCCCTGGCCGGGGGAAGCGTACCGGTGGGGAGATACACGAGACAGGCCCTCATTAATCTTGGCACGCTGACTGAGACGGATGATCCGGCTTCTATTACAACTGAGGAGGTCTCCGAGGCGCTTGGCGGCGTGGAGATCAGCGAACAGGACAATGTAAGCAAGGTGCTGACAGCAGTTGTTGAGGGATCCTGTGAAGTGGGAACGACTTATTATTCTGATACATACGGATACGAGGATGACCTTGATATCCTGCAGACTGTAAGCTATGATCTGACAGGCAACGTGATCTATCCGATCGCACGCGTGGTAAATGAGGAAGCAGACGACGCACAGACGGCAGCGGCGGAGGATTTCCTTGAGTTTATCCTTTCAGACGAAGCGAAAGCTGTATTTGAGTCCTACTATTTTGATACGAACGTATAAATAAAAGCGGTGTACAAAGGGGGAAGTTATGGAAGAGATCATGCGGATACTAAAAGAGCTGGACTGGAGTCCGCTTTTTATATCACTGAAGACCGGAGTGGTGGCGACATTTATCTCATTTTTTCTCGGGATATTTGCGGCAAGGAAAGTGGTAAAGGCATCGCCGGGAAAGAAAGCGGTCATTGACGGTATCCTTACCCTGCCTATGGTGCTGCCGCCAACGGTGGCAGGTTTCTTCCTGCTCCTTCTGTTCAGCAGGAGACGCCCGCTGGGAGAATTCCTGTTTGAACAGTTTGATTTTAAAGTTGTGCAGACATGGCTCGGCTGCGTGATCGCGGCGACGGTCATCGCATTCCCGCTTATGTACAGAAATGCCCGCGCCGCTATGGAACAGATCGATATGAACCTTGTCTATGCGGGGCGAACACTCGGAATGTCGGACACAAAGATATTCTGGACAGTTATCGTTCCGACAGCAGGACCGGGGATCGCATCGGGCACCATCCTTACATTTGCGAGAGCGCTGGGCGAGTACGGCGCTACTTCCATGCTGGCCGGGAATATACCGGGCAAGACAGGGACCATCTCCCAGAAGATCGCCATGGTCATTCAGGACGGCGACTATCTTACCGCCGGGATCTGGGTGGCGATCGTCATGATTATTGCATTTCTTGTGATCTTTCTGATGAATATTATATCAGGAAGTAAGATGAAACACATCGGGAGGTGGTAGGCCATGGCGGTCACAGTAGAGATCAGAAAGAAACTGGATAATTTCTTTCTGGATATCAATTTTCACAGTGATGCCCGCCGGATCGGCATCCTCGGTGCTTCCGGATGTGGGAAGAGCATGACGCTGAAAAGCATCGCGGGGATCGAACTGCCCGATGAAGGACATATTGAGGTGGAGGGCAGGACATTTTTCGACAAGGAAAAGAAGATCAACCTGAAGCCTCAGATCAGAAATGTAGGCTATCTCTTTCAGAATTACGCACTGTTTCCAACTATGACAGTGGAGAAAAATATTGCCGCAGGGTTAAAGGGCAGTAAGCAGGAGAAAGAGGCGCGTGTCCGTGAGATGGTTGAGAAGTTCCGTCTGCAGGGGCTGGAGAAGCGCCTGCCGGGGCAGCTCTCCGGAGGACAGCAGCAGAGAGTGGCGCTCGCCCGTATCATGGCTTACGGACCGGAGATGATCCTTCTGGACGAGCCTTTTTCCGCGCTTGATATGTATTTAAAAGACCAGCTCCAGAGAGAGCTTGCAGAAATGCTTGCAGATTATGAGGGAACGGTGATCATGGTGTCTCATAACAGAGACGAGGTCTATCGTTTCAGCGAGGAACTTCTGGTCATCGATCAGGGAAAGATTGCAGTAGCGGGAGAGACAAAAGAAATCTTCCGCAACCCTGTGAGCAGAGAGGCGGCGCGCCTGACCGGGTGCAAGAACTTTTCAAAAGCCCGCCGGATCGACGCCCACACAGTAGAAGCAGAAGACTGGGGCGTTACACTTACTACGCAGCAGGAGATACCGGAGTACACAGAGTACATCGGCTATCGTGCACATGACTTCATTCCGGTCTGGAATGTAGAACGAACCGGGAAGGACAAACCAGACAACGGAGACGGCAGCCCGCGCGATATGCTGCCGTTTGATCTGGAGAGCAGCGCTGAACTGCCCTTTGAACAGAACTATTACATAAAAGCAAAAGTGACGGTGTGCTGGTTCGTGCAGAGAGAACGCGTCCAGGAACTGGAAGAAAAAGGCATGCCGGATTATCTGGCATTCGATGAGAAAAAAATCCTGTTTCTCAGGTGAAGAAAATGACGGGTTCATGAGTGGGAATCGCATCGACAAAATTCGGGGATATATTGCATTTTTTATTGTTCTCAAGCTCTCAGGATGTTATAATAGGGATGTTGTAAATTTTTGATCGACATGAGAGAGGAGTATATACGATGAAGTGTCCAATATGTGGAAAAGAGCTGGAATTACGGAACAAGCAGATTGGCACCACTGAGAACGGCGATCCGATCTTTAATGAATATGCTATCTGCCGCGACTGTCGGAAACAGTGGAATCTGGATAAGCAGCGGGCAAAGAAAGCGGCTGAAAAAAAAGAGCCCCCAAAGCAGGAAACTCCGGAAAAATCTGCTGACGGGCAAAAGGCCCCGGCAAAGAAGACTGCAGCTCCGAAGCCGGCTCCGGCAAAAAAAGCTGCCGCAGACTCAGATGAGATCAGTACAGATAAGACAACAGGCGCTGCCGTCCGAAAGAAGAAGGCTCCGGTGAAAGCTGCAGGAGAAAATGAGCGCAGTTCTGCACCGAAACGCCGTCCCAGACCAGAAAGCGATACTGATGCCCCGGCAAAGAAGCCCGTCAGGAGACGCCGTCCCGAGGGCGCTGAGGCGAATGAAGAGAAACGTTACAGCAATATTCCTCCGGAAAGGGTACGCAACAAACGTGAGAAAGCCGCCCGCAAGAGCTATGAAGATATGCTCGCAACAGGTTCCATAGACAAGGTGGCCGTGAGACGGAAAAAGAAGCAGTTGGAGGATGAGACCGGCGAGATCAGAAGATCGTCTCCGGCAAAGTCCACCCCCGACAGACGAAATGCTCCGGCCAAAAGTGCTCCGAGGAAGTACGAACCGGAAACGGATTATGATGATGACGAATATTATGACGACGATCCCAGGTTCCGCCCAATGCGCATCGTGCTTGGCGTCATCTCCCTCATTGCGTTTGCCTACCTGATCTACAGAGGATTTGTTACAGGTCTTGCGGATACAACAGAAGGCGGAGGCGCCTCTTCCGGCACTACATTCATCGTACTCGCACTTTGCATGCTCATATCAGCTCTGCTGTATCTCATCATGCAGAAGAAAGACACGATTTTTGCTTTTCTCCTGCCAATGGTCTTCTATCTCGGAGGCGCTGTGTTCGCATTTATCCAGAGAGGAGATGATCTGCAGCTTCTTATCGCCGCTATTGCAGGCGCTGTGCTCGCTGTCATTTCCCTCATACTTGCCATCACATCCAGGGGCGATGAATATGATGACGATGATTACGACGAAGCGTTTGACGACGACGCAGATGATGATTACGATGACTGACGGAGTAAGACAGATCTTTTGAAAGAACATCATAATATGATCGCCGCCGGTTCCGGAGTTCCAGAGAGGACAGGGCCGGCGGTATTTTTGCACGTTTTTTCATTTTCTCTCATATAGTATTAAGAATTTATTGCTCTGACTAAAATGGAGGATTTATGAAAAAGCGTATTTTAGCGTATCTGTCTGCTGTCGTGTTCTCATTGTCGCTTATCGCTGGATGTTCGCAGGAGTCCGGCGGCGGAACTTCTTCATCCGAAAGCAGCGCTGAGGAAGACGGAACGGCAGAAGACAGCACTTCAAAACAAACCGGAGAATCAGAACCGGTAAAGGTAACATTAAACGAAGTCGCACACTCCATCTTCTACGCTCCAATGTATGTGGCTATAGAAGAAGGATACTTTGAGGAAGAGGGCATTGACCTGGAACTTGTGTGCGGATTCGGAGCCGACAAAACTATGACCGCCGTCATCTCCGGAGAGGCGGACATCGGATTCATGGGATCTGAAGCGTCTATCTATACGTATGCGGAAGGCGCTACGGACTACGTGGTCAACTTTGCTCAGCTTACCCAGCGGGCAGGAAACTTTCTTGTGGCACGCGAGGAGATGAATGATTTCACATGGGATGATCTGAAAGGGCATCTCGTCCTCGGCGGACGCAAGGGCGGCATGCCGGAGATGGTATTTGAGTATATCCTGAAACAAAACGGAATCGATCCTGAAACGGATCTGGAGATCAACCAGAATATCGACTTTGGCTCGACCGCCGCAGCATTTGCAGAGGGCCAGGGAGACTTCACAGTCGAGTTTGAACCTGGAGCGACAACTCTTGAATCAGAAGGCGAGGGTTATGTTGTCGCTTCCCTTGGCGAAGACAGCGGCTATGTGCCTTATACGGCTTTTAGCGCAAAACAGAGTTATATCGATCAGAATCCGGAGATTATCCAGGGATTTACCAATGCACTACAAAAAGGTATGGACTATGTGCAGGGGCATACCCCAGGTGAGATCGCTGCTGTCATAGAGCCGCAGTTCCCGGAGACAGACCTGGAGACGATCACAACGATCGTAACACGTTATTATGAGCAGGACACATGGAAGAGCAATCTGATCTTTGAGAGGAGCAGCTTTGAGCTTCTCCAGGATATTCTTGAGAGTGCCGGAGAGCTGGAAGAACGCGTACCATATGAGGATCTTGTTATTACAGAATTTGCAGCGATCGCTGCTCAGTGATATAATACCGTATCGTAGCCAGAACAGATATGTCATCAGTCCGGCGCCAGTTAAAAACAGCGCCGGGCTGATATACAATGCGATATTTCAGAGGAGAGGATTATATATACCATGATAGACAAGCGACTTATACCTTATAAAGGGTTAAAAAAAGAGCCTTTTTCCGGCAGTCACAACGGCATGCGTTATCTGCTCACGGGAGATGACGGCAAAGACAGCTCTACTTTCACAGTCTACGTATATCCCGAGCCGTGGTGCTTTGAGCAGACGCCGCAGGAGCAGCTGGAAACCGCCTCATTCCCTCTTTCCGAGGAGGGACTGGATCAGGCTGTAGACTGGCTGAAAGAGAAATATGAGACAGGGAAAGAACGATGGACAAAAGCGGCCCAGGAGATGATGCACATCACTTGAGCCAGGTGCTTTGCCAGCTTTTGCGTTCAGTTTATTTTCTTTTAATATTTTTTAAATTTTCTTCCATATATTGTCACAATGGATTCACATTTTCCTGTTATTCTTAAACCATGAAAAAAAGAAGACAATGGCTGTATGGGCAGCCGTTCGTATGGCCATTGGACTTCGCCTAAAAACTACGGCTTTTTACAAAGCGTTCTCATACATCATTCCCGGCAGTTTTGCCCGGGAATATTTTTTTGAGATCGACCTTTACGATATAGTAATACATAGCGATCAGAAGAACCGATGCCAGGATCCATGCGGCAGGGCTGGCAAGACACACGCCCAGATAGCTCTTCTGTCCTGCAGCAATCACCGCGACCACGCCTCTTCCGATCAGTTCGGCTACGCCCGCCATCATGGGGAGCAGGCCGTATCCCAGTCCCTGGATCCCGTTTCTGTAAATATTAACGATCGCAAGCGGGATAAAAAAGATGCCCACACATCTCAGATAAATGTCCACTGAATCCATGATCATTGCCACATCTTCCGATACAAACAAATATGTCATATATTTCCCTACTGTCATCACAAGCGCCGCGGCAACAAAGGAATAGACGATCCCTATAACGGTACAGGCCTTAAATCCCTGGCGGATGCGCGGCACGTCGCCTGCGCCCATGTTCTGTGCCCCGTATGTAGCCATCGTCGTTCCCATTGCCACAAAGGCCTGCGTTACGACCTGCTCGATCTTGCTTGCCGCGGTGTAGGCGGCCACGAGTGTCGATCCAAGGATGTTCAGTGAAGACTGCACCATCATTGTACCAATGGCAGTAATGGAGTACTGCAGCGCCATAGGAATGCCGATCCCGATCTGCGTTTTCAAGAGGCTGCCGGACACATGCCAGTCTTCCCGGCTCATGTGGAGCATCGGTACTTTTTTCACGATATATACCAGACACAGAAGTCCGGACACTCCCTGGGAGATCACAGTCGCAACGGCAGCTCCCGCCGCTCCCATATGAAATATGATGATGAACACAAGATCCAGCACGATATTGAGAAGCGCGGACAGGATCAGGAAATACAGCGGCACCTTACTGTTTCCCAGCGCTCTTAAAATGCTTGCCAGCAGGTTGTACAGCATCTGCGCCAGAATGCCGGCGCTTATTATCATGATATATGCATATGCGTCCGCAAATATATCCGCCGGTGTGTTCATGGCAACAAGCCACGGCTTCATAAACAGCATAAACGCTGCCGTCAGGATCGCTCCGATGATCAGTGACAGGATGGAAGCGCCCGCCACAGTACGCCGCATGGCGGACATATCTCCGGCCCCGAATTTCTGCGCTGTCAGTACGGTGAATCCTGCCGTCATGCCTACTACGAAACCATAGATAAGGAACATGATAGTGCCCGTGCTTCCCACTGCGGCAAGGGCTTTTGTGCCGACGAATTTACCGACGATCACTGCGTCCGCCATATTATAAAACTGCTGAAAGACATTTCCGATAAAGATAGGGAGCGTAAAATCAAATATGATCTTTATCGGATTTCCTGACGTCATATCATGCTGGATTGTCTTCATAAAAATACCCTCTCTGTTATAAAATCGTAGCAGTTCAGCATGTGTCAGGCGCCGGATTCTTATACAGGCACAAATCCGTCTCCTGATTTTAGATGGATGAACTGTTTTGTCAAGGGCAGATTATATAGCAGAAAGGGCGTCTTGTAAATACTGTTTTCCAAATTTTAACTAATAATTTTCACCCTGATTGTATCGACGCACAGATGCAGGTTTCAACGGCCATATCGCCCGGATATAGAGCAGAAAAAGAGCAGGATGACTGACTTTCGCAGATCCGTTACCCCTCTCTTCAGGTTCAGGATCTGCCCTTTTTCTGAGGCGGCGCAGGATTTACCGGAGGAAGAAACTTACAGATATCGTTATAGGATTCGAGTTCTTCGTCACTTTGCGGAAGAGAGGGGATAAGTCCGGTGAATTCAGTTGCGGACGCCGCATTTGTGAGATAGTCGAAATCATCAGTATATTTTTTGCCGTTTGCTTTATCATTGTCTTTCAAATCTTTCACCTCCATTTAGTCACCTGATTATTCTTTCCCGGGATAGAAATTGTATTCTGGAAGAAATATGATATAATATTCTGGTACGAAAAATGAAAAGACGGATCATACCGATCCGGTAAGATGAGGTGGACAGAACATGAGATTTATTGCAGATACACATTCACACACGCTGGCGAGCGGACACGCCTACAGTACGATAAAAGAGATGGCGGCGGCCGCAAAAAGACGAGGCCTTGAGGCTATCGCACTTACGGAACATGCGCCCGAGCTCCCGGGGACATGCGGGCTGTTTTATTTTCAGAATCTTGACGTGGTCCCGAGAGAGGAGCACGGAGTACGTCTGCTGATGGGAGCAGAGGTGAACATCATGGATCCGGACGGAACTATTGATCTCCCTGAAAATACCTGCATGGATCTGGATATTGTGGTGGCGAGTATTCACTCGCCATGCTACGGCACGGATCACACTCCCGGAGAAAATATTCGGGCATATGTAGAGACGATGAAAAAGCCGTATATCAATGTGATAGGGCACCCGGACGACGGACGGTTTCCTTTTGATTATGAAATCCTGGTGAAGACGGCCAAAGAGACAGGCACCCTTCTGGAAGTCAATAATTCCTCTATGCGTCCCGCCAGCGGCAGAGTGAATACACGGGAAAATATCCTGACCATGCTCGACCTGTGCAAACAGTATGAAGTCCCGGTTACAACAGGGAGCGATGCACATGTGGATGTGGATGCAGGCAATTTTGCCTATGTGAGCGAGATACTTGAATACTGCGCATTCCCGGAAGAACTTGTCGTGTCGACGGATATGGAAAAACTGAAACCATATCTGAACTGTTTCAGAGTAAAATAAAGTGGTGGACTTTAAAAATTTAATGTGCTAAAATATAACAGTAGTCTGGAACAGACTCTCTGATACAGGGACGGTGATTCAGACAGATTTATGCTACAGGTCAGAAGGAGACAAGGTTATCATGAGTAAGAAAATAAGAACAGAGGCGGTCGACAGCCTTTTTGAAGCAGTACTCAGCCTGAAAGATAAAGAAGAATGTTATATTTTTTTTGAAGATATCTGTACGATCAATGAGCTTCTGTCATTGTCACAGAGATTTGAAGTGGCGAAAATGCTCCGTGAGCAGAAAACGTATCTTGAGATCGCAGAAAAAACCGGGGCCTCCACCGCTACCATCAGCAGAGTCAACCGTTCTCTGAATTACGGGAATGACGGATATGATATGGTCTTCGAGCGCATCAGCAAGGATGCAGACGAGTGATAACAACAGCCGGAACTACCGGATCCAGGGGATCCAGGTGACTCCGGCTGTATCTTTGCCTATTTTTCTGTCCGGTCTTTTTTAGAAGAAAGTCCGTCGATGATCTTTTCGATCATCATCTTTTTCAGATATACATCGAAGCTCAGGCTGCAGACGAAAGCAAAGAGTTTTAACTCATCCCGTTCATCTCCTTCGGGGAGATCAGAGAAAGCAGACTGAGATTTCTCGTAGGCTTCTCTGACAGAAGATTTCATCGGCTCGATTCGTGCTTTTTCCATTTCGCAAACTTCCCTGTACAGATCGGACAGGTCTATGGAGCCGTTCTCTGTAAAATATTTCTCACGAAGCGGCTTTAACACTGTCTCGATATCCTTTATAGAAAGGATGTTTTTAAAATAATAGATCAGTATGAGCAGAAGGACATGCTCTTTGGAATACTTTTTCCTGACAGACGGTGGGAGAAGATTATTCTTTGTATAATTATTGATCATTGTCTTTGTCAGGATCTTATCATCGCTGTAACGCTTTGTCGATGAGAAATGGTTATCCATAAATGTTGTGACCTGATCCATGTACAGTTCTATATTCGGGATCTCTTCCGGCTTAATATAATCTACATGATCAAGACTTTCAAGTATGCTGTTCAGGATATCATTCGTATCAACTTTCATATTATCACCTCGGCATCCTCATTATATAGTAATTAAAACCAGATGACAAGCATAAAATAATCTGCATTGGAAAGGCCCTGCATTGACAGAATTCATCCATCCATATTATAATGACGCACAGGAGCAAAGTGAGCGCCCGACACCGGGCAGACTGATTTTAGGAGTAATTACAGAGTGGATAACCATAATAAATACGATACATTGAATGAACCTCAGAGAGAAGCGGTATATCATACGGAGGGACCACTTTTGATCCTCGCAGGGGCAGGTTCGGGAAAGACGAGAGTGCTGACGCACCGCATTGCGTATCTGATCGAGGAATGTGGAGTCAATCCATGGAATATCCTTGCCATCACATTTACCAACAAAGCGGCAGGGGAGATGCGTCAGAGAGTGGATACACTGGTCGGGTTCGGTTCAGAGAGCGTTTGGGTGAGCACATTTCACTCGATGTGCGTGCGTATCCTTCGCAGATATATTGACAGACTGGGATATGACAGCAGTTTTACGATCTATGATACGGACGACCAGAAGACGCTTATGAAAGAAGTGTGCAGGAAAGCTGATATCGACACAAAAAAATATAAAGAACGATTCTTTCTTTCGGCTATTTCTTCGGCAAAAAATGAGATGATCCTGCCGGAAGAGTTTGAACTCAATGCAGGCGGGGACTTCGTTCAGCTTAAGGTTGCAAAGGTATACCGCGAGTACGAAGCGCAGCTTAGGGCAAACAATGCGCTGGACTTTGACGATCTTCTTGTGAAGACTGTCCAGCTCCTGCAGACACAGCCGGATGTACTCGAGAATTATCAGGAGAGATTCCGTTACATCATGGTAGACGAGTATCAGGATACAAATACAGTGCAGTTTAAACTGGTAAGCCTTCTGGCAGGGAAATACAGAAATCTCTGCGTGGTAGGCGATGACGATCAGTCTATCTATAAATTCCGCGGCGCGAATATAAGGAACATACTGGATTTCGAGAAAGAATACACGGATGCGAAAGTCGTAAGACTGGAACAGAACTATCGTTCTACCGGAAATATCCTGGATGCTGCAAACAGCGTCATCCGAAACAATAAAGGCCGGAAAGACAAGACGCTCTGGACCGCCAGCGGCGAGGGGGATAAGATATGCCTGCGCCAGTTTGACACTGCAAATGACGAGGCTGATTTCATTGCAGAAGATATAAAACAGGAAGTAAGCAATGGCGCGGCATACAACGACAACGCCATATTGTACAGAACCAACGCACAGTCCCGTCTCCTCGAAGAAAAGTTCATTGCCATGAGTATTCCCTATAAGATCATAGGCGGGATAAATTTCTACGCGCGCAGGGAGATCAAAGATATCCTGGCATACCTGAAAACCATCGATAACGGGCAGGACGACCTGGCAGTGCGCAGGATCATCAATGTGCCGAAAAGAGGGATCGGCCTTACGACTATTAACCGCATACAGGAGTCGGCTGACGCCCGCGGAATCGGATTTTATGAAGCGCTGATGGCGCCGGAACTGATACCGGGAGCAGGGCGCAGCGCCGCGAAGCTGGATTCTTTTGCCGCCATGATCGAATATTTTAAGGGGCAGGCGCAAAGAGAAAGTCTGACGGATCTGTTAAACGAGATCCTGGATATGACGGGGTACATCCAAAATCTTGAGGCAGAAGATGAGATAGATGCAGAGAGCCGTATTCAGAATATAGACGAGCTCTTAAACAAAGCTGCCGCTTATGAAGAGGATTGTGAGGACCGTGATGAAAAGGCGACTTTGAGCGGCTTCCTTGAGGAGGTGGCGCTCGTTGCCGATATAGACAGCCTGGAAGAAGATCAGGACTATGTGGTGCTCATGACGCTGCACAGTGCGAAAGGGCTGGAATTCCCTCATGTCTATCTGTCAGGGATGGAGGAAGGACTATTCCCTGGCTATATGACGATCACAAGCGATGATCCCGAAGAGCTCGAGGAAGAACGCCGTCTCTGTTATGTGGGGATTACACGTGCTGAACAAAAACTGACGCTGACATCTGCGCGGAGCCGAATGGTGCGAGGCGAGGTACAGTATAACAGGATGTCGCGCTTTGTAGGCGAGATACCGGAGAAACTTCTTGAGACAGGAAGAAATACATATTCGGGGGAAGCCCCAAGACGGCCGGCCGCAACCGGAGGATATCCATCGGGGAAAGTGTATTCGGGAAAAACATCATTTTCCGATCTCAGGAAAGGAAGCCGGCTTACTGCCGAGAAGACAGATAAACTTTCTTATGATACAGGAGACCGTGTTCGTCATGTGAAGTTTGGCGAAGGAACCGTCCTGGACATCAGGGACGGCGGACGTGACTTTGAAGTGACTGTGGAGTTTGACACCTCGGGTGTGAGAAAAATGTTTGCTATGTTTGCAAAATTAGTGAAAATATAGTAGTAATCTGAAATTGATAGTGTTATAATAGTTAGAAAGTAAGCGCTGTCTCCTAAGACAGGGAAAGGACGTGTATTATGAGCAAAGTAGAAGAGCTTATCGCTGAATCAAAATTAAGTGAGCTTCTCCACAAAAATGAGGCGGAAAAACAGAAAAATACAGTGATCTGGGTACTGGCTATCATCGGGGCAGTCGCAGCAGTCGCAGCGATCGCATATGCAGTATATCGCTTCTTCACACCGGATTATCTGGAAGATTTTGAAGATGATTTCGATGATGATTTTGACGATTATTTCAGCGAGGACGATCAGGTCTAAGATCTGCTCAGTGAAATAGAACATGCAACAGAACAGAAAGGCGGGATGCAGGTTATTGCACCCTGCCTCTTTTTGTGATTGCGACGAGCCAAAGCCAGGCTTGCCCGGAACCTTGACGGCCGCTTGCGCGAGGGGGTATTTGTCGGGCAGGCACGTGAGCTCTTGACAGATATATGTTTGAGGATATGGAGATTTGTATGAAAAAAGGACAGATATTTGACGGGACTATTGAGAGGGTTGATTTTCCGAATAAAGGGATCGTATATATATCTGATGAAGAAAAGTATGTAACGGTAAAGAACGGGATCCCAGGACAGAAAGTCCGCTTCGTGATCAATAAATTCAAGAAAGGCAATGCAGAGGGACGCCTGCTGGGGGTTCTGGAGAAATCGCCCCTTGAAACGAGGGAGCCGGCGTGCAGCATCTTCCCGGCCTGCGGCGGGTGTATGTACCAGACTATGCCGTATGCAGAGCAGATGAAGATGAAAGAAGGTCAGATCCGCCGGATCATGGATGCGGCAGTAAACGGAGAGTACGTCTTCGAGGGCGTGAAAGCAAGCCCGAAAGAATTCGGCTACCGTAACAAGATGGAGTTCTCTTTCGGAGATGCGTACAAGGACGGTCCTCTTGCGCTGGGACTTCACAGGAAAGGCAGCACATACGATATACTGACGGCTTCAGACTGCCGCCTTGTCCACGAGGATATGAATAAGATCCTTGTCTGTGTGCTGGAATATTTCCGTGAGAGAAATGTAAGTTTTTACAGGAAGATGCAGCATATAGGCTATCTGCGGCATCTGCTCTTAAGACGCGGCGATATGACAGGCGAGATCCTGGTAAACCTTGTGACAACCACGCAGGAGGAAATCGACCTGCAGCCACTTGTCGAGGAGCTCCTGAACCTGGATCTGGAGGGAAAGATCGTGGGCGTCCTGCATATCCTCAACGACTCTCTCTCCGATGTGGTGAAAAGCGACGAAACCCACATTCTCTGGGGGCAGGATTATTTTTATGAAAAGCTTCTCAATCTGGAATTCAAGATTACCCCGTTCTCTTTCTTCCAGCCCAACACCAGGGGCGCAGAGGTGCTCTATGAGACTGTGCGCGACTATATCGGGGATATCCGTGATATGACTGTGTTCGACCTCTTCAGCGGGACAGGAACCATCAGTCAGGTGCTGGCTCCTGTGGCTAAGCAGATAGTGGGCGTGGAGATTGTCGAAGAAGCGGTGGAGGCTGCAAAAGAAAACGCCGCGAGGAACGGTATTTCCAATTGTAAATTCATAGCAGGCGATGTATTTCAGGTGTTGGACGAGCTGGAAGAAAGGCCTGACGTCATTGTCCTCGATCCGCCGAGAGACGGAATCCACCCGAAAGCACTGCCGAAGATCTTAAGCTATGGCGTGGACAGGATCGTGTATATCTCCTGTAAGATGACAAGCCTTGCCAGAGATCTGGAGATGATGCAGATCGCAGGGTATCGGGTAGAGAGAATGGCGGCTGTGGATCAGTTCTGTGAGACGGTGCATGTTGAAACTGTCGTCCTCTTGGGCAACCAAAAGACAAAGCCTGATTCACACATTAAACTTAGTGTTGATATGGACGAGTTCAACAAAGTTAAAAATGGTGAAAAATAGAATATAAAACACTGAACTTAAAAGAGAACTGTTAATGCGATGCAAATCGTGTTAGCAGTTCTTTTTTGCATTTAAGGGAGGTGGTGCCGTTGGGCTATGGAACTGTTATTCTCGGATGATTCTGCATCCGATACAAGGTCTACGATTCTAATCTAAAACAAGGCAAATCTAAGGAGGCTACATTATGGCATTTAAGAAATTCAGAAAAATGAAAGTATATAACGTGAGTGGTTACAACTATAAAGACACACCAACCATCATTTTAAAGGGAGACTGGTTGAAAGAAACGGGATTTGAGATTGGCAGTTTGATTCAGGTGGAATGCGAGGACGGAAAGTTGATTATCACTCCAAGAGAACCGGAAGAAGTGGAATATCATGCTCCGTGCGGAAAGTGCATGATGGTGGCAGAAGATTGTAAATATGATTGTAAGAAGGGAAGAAAATAGTTATGGCAAAGATCATCGTATTAGGTGCCATGAAAGGTGGAGTCGGCAAGTCCGTCTCTACCTTTAATCTGGCATATTCATTGGCAGAGTTGGGGAAGAAAGTATTAGCAGTTGATTTTGACAGTCAGGCAAATTTGACTACCTGCATGGGAGTGGAAGATGTGGTAGCAGTTCCGGTTACTATCGGTCATC
>CALWAR010000028.1 GCA_944375765.1 uncultured Mediterraneibacter sp.
ATCCGCATTGTACGCGGTACAAACGAGAGGATGCAGTTTGATCGCCTTACCTTCCACAAGGATCGGCTCAAACGCCTGGATACCAAGTCTGTGAAGCGTGGGGGCGCGGTTCAGCATGACCGGATGCTCCTTGATCACTTCCTCGAGCACATCCCATACCTCCGGCTGGAGTCTCTCGACCATCTTCTTTGCATTCTTTATATTGTGTGCTGTTCCGTTTGCAACAAGCTCTTTCATAACAAACGGCTTGAACAGCTCGATCGCCATCTCTTTCGGAAGACCGCACTGATAGATCTTCAGCTCCGGTCCAACGACGATAACGGAACGTCCGGAATAGTCCACACGTTTTCCGAGCAGGTTCTGACGGAAGCGCCCTGACTTACCTTTCAGCATATCAGAAAGGGATTTCAGGGCTCTGTTTCCGGGCCCTGTGACCGGACGGCCGCGGCGGCCGTTGTCGATCAGCGCGTCTACCGCCTCCTGGAGCATACGCTTTTCGTTGCGCACGATGATATCCGGCGCACCCAGCTCCAGAAGTCTTTTCAGACGGTTATTTCTGTTGATGATCCTTCTGTACAGATCGTTTAAGTCAGACGTAGCGAAACGTCCGCCGTCAAGCTGTACCATCGGACGCAGATCCGGCGGGATAACCGGGATCGATGTCAGGATCATCCACTCCGGGCGGTTTCCGGACTCAAGAAACGCCTCTACTACTTCCAGTCTCTTAACGATCCTGGCCCGCTTCTGCCCCGTAGCATTTTCCAGCGCTTTCTGAAGCTCGTCGCACTCTTTCTGAAGATCGATCGCCTCAAGGAGCTCTTCGATGGCCTCAGCTCCCATTCCTACACGGAACGAACCGCCGCCCCATTTTTCCCGCTGCTCCTGATACTCTGCCTCAGAGAGGATCTGCCTGTTCTGGAGATCTGTCCCGCCCTTGTCAAGTACGATATAGGAAGCGAAATAGAGCACTCTCTCCAGCGTCCTCGGTGAAATGTCGAGGATCAGGCCCATGCGGCTCGGAATGCCTTTAAAGTACCAGATATGGGATACAGGAGCCGCAAGAGCGATATGCCCCATACGCTCGCGGCGTACGCTGGATTTCGTAACTTCAACTCCGCACCGGTCACACACAACGCCTTTGTAACGGATCTTCTTATACTTACCGCAGTGACACTCCCAGTCCTTGCTCGGTCCGAAGATCCTCTCGCAGAACAGACCGTCTTTTTCAGGCTTTAACGTCCTGTAATTGATCGTCTCCGGCTTTGTGACCTCGCCTCTTGACCACTCCAGGATCTTTTCCGGTGAAGCCAGCCCGATCCTGATCGCATCAAAAGTTAACGGTTGATATTGTTGTTCATTGTTATTTGGCATAGATATGGCTCCTCCCATTAGTTTTCATCATATCCTGAATACTCGTCAAATCCGATCTCTTCCAGCTCGCCGTCATCCGACTCCTCTTCGGGCTCAACATCCTCCAGCTCTTCTCCTACGAACTCCTGCTCAGTGAAGCCATGCTCACCGAAAGATTCATTCTCATCCCGGTATTTCCTGTCTCCCTCGATGATGTGGCGCAGATCTGTCTCGCCGTAGTCGACGTTCTCCATGATCTCGACTTCTGTATTATCGTCACGCAGCACGCGCACATCGAGCGCAAGTGACTGGAGTTCTTTTAAGAGCACCTTGAAAGATTCCGGTATGCCTGGCTCCGGTATATTTTCTCCCTTGATGATCGCTTCGTAAGTCTTCACGCGGCCTACCACATCGTCGGATTTCACTGTCAGGATCTCCTGGAGTGTGTAAGATGCTCCGTAGGCCTCGAGAGCCCACACTTCCATCTCTCCGAAACGCTGTCCGCCGAACTGTGCCTTACCTCCAAGCGGCTGCTGTGTGACGAGTGAGTACGGACCGGTGGAGCGCGCATGGATCTTATCATCGACTAGATGGTGCAGTTTCAGATAATGCATGTGCCCGATCGTAACCGGACTGTCGAAGAACTCGCCGGTACGTCCGTCTCTCAAACGCACCTTACCATCTCTGGAAAGCGGCACTCCTTTCCACAGTTTTCTGTGCTCTCTGTTGTCAGAGAGATACCGGAGAACTTCCGGCAGAAGCTCCTCTCCGTGTTTCTTCTCAAATTCATCCCACTCAAGGTTTACATAATCATTTGCAAGGTCAAGAGTATCCATGATATCCACCTCGTTCGCACCGTCGAATACCGGTGTAGAGATGTTAAATCCAAGCGCTTTGGCTGCAAGACTCAAATGGATCTCAAGTACCTGTCCGATGTTCATACGCGACGGCACGCCCAGCGGGTTGAGCACGATGTCGAGCGGACGTCCGTTCGGCAGGAACGGCATATCTTCAACCGGGAGCACGCGGGAAACGACACCTTTGTTTCCGTGACGTCCGGCCATCTTATCTCCGACGGAGATCTTTCTCTTCTGTGCGATATAGATGCGGACGGCCTGATTTACCCCCGGCGACAGTTCATCGCCGTTCTCTCTTGTAAATACTTTGGCATCCACAACGATACCATACTCGCCGTGAGGTACTTTCAGGGAAGTATCCCTTACCTCGCGCGCTTTCTCGCCGAAGATCGCACGGAGAAGCCTCTCCTCAGCCGTCAGCTCTGTCTCTCCTTTCGGAGTCACCTTGCCGACAAGGATATCGCCCGCACGCACCTCGGCGCCGATGCGGATGATCCCCCTCTCATCCAGATCTTTCAGCGCATCATCGCCCACGCCCGGGATATCTCTCGTGATCTCCTCAGGGCCGAGTTTTGTATCTCTGGCTTCCGCCTCATACTCTTCGATGTGGACGGAAGTGTAGACGTCGTCCTGTACCAGACGCTCGCTTAAGAGAACGGCGTCCTCATAGTTGTAGCCTTCCCATGTCATGAAACCGATCAGCGGGTTCTTTCCAAGAGCCATCTCTCCGCCGGAGGTAGACGGACCATCTGCGATCACCTGACCTGCCTCTACAACATCATCCTTGTTGACGATTGGTCTCTGGTTGTAGCAGTTGCTCTGGTTGCTCCTCTGGAACTTCGTCAGTCTGTACGACTGCTTCGTCCCGTCTTCGTGACGGATCACGATCTCTGTGGAAGTGGAACTCTCCACTGTACCTGCCTGCTCTGCAACGATGCATACGCCGGAGTCAACGGCAGCTTTTACTTCCATTCCGGTACCGACTACCGGAGCTTCTGTCGTGAGCAGCGGAACTGCCTGGCGCTGCATGTTGGATCCCATAAGGGCGCGGTTCGCGTCGTCGTTCTGCAGAAACGGAATCAGAGCCGTGGCTACGGAGAATACCATCTTCGGCGACACGTCCATATAGTCAAATCTGTTTCTCTCGTATTCCTGTGTCTCCTCGCGGTAACGGCCGGATACGTTTTTATGGACAAAATATCCGTCTTCATCCAGCGGTGTATTCGCCTGAGCCACATGGTAGTTGTCTTCCTCATCAGCAGTCATGTAGACGACCTCATCCGTAACACGCGGATTCTTAGGGTCTGATTTGTCGACTTTACGGTACGGCGCTTCAATGAAACCATACTGGTTGATCCTGGCATAAGTTGCAAGGGAGTTGATCAGACCGATGTTCGGTCCCTCGGGCGTCTCGATCGGGCACATCCTGCCATAATGTGAATAGTGCACGTCACGCACCTCGAATCCGGCTCGGTCTCTGGAGAGACCTCCCGGGCCGAGCGCGGAGAGACGTCTCTTGTGTGTCAGTTCGCCCAGAGGGTTGTTCTGATCCATGAACTGGGACAGCTGGGAAGATCCGAAGAACTCTTTTACAGCCGCCGTCACCGGTTTGATGTTGATCAGCGACTGCGGGGATATTCCCTCCTGATCCTGCGTCGTCATACGCTCGCGCACGACTCTCTCCAGTCTGGACAGTCCGATCCTGTACTGGTTCTGGAGCAGTTCTCCGACCGCGCGGATGCGGCGGTTGCCCAGATGATCGATATCATCGTCATTGCCGATCCCATACTCCAGATGGATATTATAGTTGATAGATGCAAAAATGTCGTCCTTTGTGATATGCTTCGGGATCAGATCGTGGATGTCGCGCCGGATCATCCGCTTCATCTCATCGATATCGCCGCCGGACTCCTCGACAATCCCGGCAAGAATCGGATAGTACACCTGCTCTGTCACGCCGACTTCTTTCGGATCGATGCCCGTGACTTCCTGGAGATCCACCATCATATTGGAAAGGATCTTGATATTTCTTGAAGTCTCGTCTGTCTCTACCCACAGGAACGGAGCCGCTGAGTTCTGGATCGCATCCGCGATCTCACGGGTGATCTTTGTCCCCTTTTCGGCCACGACTTCATTCGTCAGAGGACTTACGACATCCTCAGCCAGGATACGCCCGTTCACACGGTTCCTGAGCATCAGTTTCTTGTTAAACTTATAGCGTCCTACCTTTGCCAGATCATAGCGTCTCGGATCAAAGAACATGCTGTTTATCAGGCTTTCCGCACTGTCTACTGCAAGCGGCTCGCCCGGCCGGATCTTTTTATAAAGTTCCAGGAGTCCCTCCTGATAGTTCTCGGCAGTATCCTTGCCGAAACTTGCAAGGATCTTCGGCTCCTCGCCGAACATCTCTATGATCTCCGCTTTCGTACCGACGCCGAGCGCGCGGATCAGCACTGTGATCGGTACCTTTCGCGTACGGTCAACACGCACATAAAAAACGTCATTGGAGTCAGTCTCATATTCAAGCCACGCGCCCCTGTTCGGGATGACGGTCGCCGAATAGAGTTTCTTTCCGAGCTTATCATGCGCAATGCCATAATAAATGCCCGGAGACCGTACAAGCTGGCTGACGATGACACGCTCCGCTCCGTTGATGACAAACGTGCCCGTTTTCGTCATCAGAGGAAGATCTCCCATGAAGATCTCGTGCTCGTTGATCTCATCAGTCTCTTTATTGTGGAGTCTTACCCTTACTTTCAAAGGCGCCGCATAAGTCGCATCGCGCTCTTTGCACTCGTCGATCGTGTACTTCACATCGTCCTCGCAGAGTGTGAAATCCACAAATTCCAGGCTTAAGTGACCGCTGTAATCCGCGATCGGGGAAATATCGTCAAACACCTCTTTAAGTCCTTCATTCAGAAACCACTGATAGGAATCTTTCTGAACCTCAATGAGATTGGGCATCTGCAATACTTCCTTCTGCCTGGAATAGCTCATGCGGAAGCTGTTTCCGGTTTTCATGGGACGGATCCTGTTTTTCTCCATTGACGTTTCACTCCTCTTGTTAATCTATGCAAATATGAATGTAACTGCCCGGATATAAGCGCCGCGGCCGGGCGGTTACATATATATGAAAAGAGCCATGTGACAGCAATACTCCCCGCTAATATGGCATACCTTTCCATAATAGTGCATTTTTTACTATATCACAAAGCTCTTTTTATTGTCAACAACTATTTTTCTGTTTTTCTTGACATTTTTCGGCAGATATGGTATTATACGCCCTTTTAAGGCAATGCAAAAGACCGCAGAAGCATATACCTCTTCCACGGCCCTTACAGCACATCCCTGCGCGCTTAAGACTGTTTATTATTTCAGGTTGACCTCTGCACCCTGCTCCTCAAGTTTTGCTTTCATCTCGTCAGCCTCTGCCTTGGAAACGCCCTCTTTCAGTACTTTCGGAGCGTTGTCTACGAGCTCTTTCGCCTCTTTGAGACCAAGACCTGTGATCTCACGTACAGCCTTGATGACTTTAACCTTGGAAGCGCCTGCAGATACAAGCTCTACATCAAACTCATCTTTCTCATCTGCCGCCGCTGCTCCGTCTCCGCCTGCCGCTGCAACTACAACGCCTGCTGCCGCAGATACGCCGAACTCTTCTTCACAAGCTTTTACAAGCTCATTTAACTCTAATACTGATAACTCTTTGATCGCGTCGATCATCTCAGCTGTTGTCAATTTAGCCATTTTTGATATCCTCCATTTTCTTAATTGTTATTTTACATATTTTCTGATCCAAATGTGAAGAGAGGACTGTTCCTACTCTTCTGCCGCCGACGCCTCTTCAGCAGGAGCTTCTGCTGTCCCGGCCGGGGCCTCTGCCTGTGTCTCTTCCGCCGCCGCTGTCTCTGCAGCGTCTGCGCCGCCTTTCTCAGCGATCTGATTAATAACACGAGCAAAGTTTGCGATCGGTGACTGCATGCTTCCAAGCAGTCTGGAGAGAAGTTCTTCTCTTGTCGGGATCTTGGACAGTTCTGTCAGTCCTGCTACGTCATAGATATTTCCTTCTACAACTCCGCCTTTCAGTTCCAGAGCCGGCGCGTCCTTTGCGAAATTACACAGGATCCTTGCCGGTGCCGTCGCGTCATCTTTGGATACCGCGATAGCGCTCGGTCCTTCCAGACAGTTCTCGAGACCTTCAAACTCAGTTCCTTCAAAAGCTCTCTTCATCATTGTGTTCTTGTATACTTTGTATACCACACCGGCTTCTCTGAGCTGTTTGCGCAGCTCTGTGTCCTGAGCCACTGTAAGTCCGCGGTAATCAACAAGCACAACAGACTGAGCGTCTTTGATCTCTTCAGCGATTGCCTCTACGATCGGCTGTTTTAATTCAACTTTTGCCACTTCTGGTACACCTCCTTATACGTTTTGCGGTAACAGTTCAGCCATTTGATATCAGAAGGCGGATTTGTGCTCGCATAAAAATCCGGCGACTGATGATCAGATGAGCTGAGCGCCTGTCAATGAGTAAAACAGCGGCGACAGCCGCAATAAGCACGAAGTGCGGTTTTACGAATGGCGCGAGCTGAACAGTTACCTTGCGCGTGTACTGCCAAAGTAAAAACCTCCGCGCCCAAAGACGCAGAGGTTCATAAATCCATACTCTCGTAATAAATCTGACTCTCCTCGGCAGGCGTTTTGATCCTTACGCTTTACAGCACCTACTGTCTTCGGCAGTTGCTGTATTACCATAACACTCCTGTTCCGATTTGTCAAGTATAAAACTATTTTTCAGCTACGACTTCGATCTCTACTCTTGCGCCCCTGGGCAGATTTGCCACTTCAAAGGCAGCGCGCGCGGGATAAGGCTCAGAAAAATAACTTCCATATACTTCGTTCATTGCCGCAAAATCTGAAATGTCAGCCAGATATACTGTAGTCTTGACCACATTTTTAAGATCCAGCCCGGCAGCCTCCAGAATAGACTTGACATTTTCCAGAGACGCCCTGGTCTGCTCCCGGATATCCTCCGAGGGAAATTCTCCGGTAGACACATCGACCGGAAGCTGTCCGGACACATACACGGCATGTCCTGTCTCAATAGCCTGTGAATACGGACCGATCGCTGCCGGGGCATTTGTTGTGTTAATTCTTTTCATCGTTAAACTCCTCCTTAAATTGACTTTTCACACATAATATAGTACTATTTACAAAACGAAACCATATATTTTTCCACACGAGAGCACACACGATAAGCGGGAGGGATCAATATGTCCGAGGTCAGCAGGCAGATCGGGAAACGGATTCGATATTTCCGCCAAAGCCGGAAAATGACTTTGGAAGAACTGGCGTCAGTGATATATAAGAGTAAGTCTACCCTTTCCAAATACGAAAAGGGTGAGATCTCCATCGATGTGGAGACCCTGTACATTCTCGCCGACGCGCTACACGTCCATGTGGAACAGCTCCTGCACACCAGGTCTGTTATAAGCAGCGCTCCGGAACGCGAAATCCGCCCCCATTTCTTTCAGGGCCTTTCTCATTTTTATGCCTATTGGTTCGACGGCCGCAACGGAAAGCTGAACCGATCGGCTTTCGATGTCTTCTCCCAGCTCGACACAAACAAATATAAAATCGCGCTGTATATGAACTGCGCAGATCTCGAGCACTATCAGCGTGCCGAGAATACTTATTGGGGTTATCTTGAACATTTCGATGCCTTATCCGTGATCGAACTTACGCATCAGAGCAACCCCATGGAAAAGGCCAGTATTCAGATACTAGCCTCTTTCCTTGATGCAGATACAAAGTGGGCGCTGTGGAACGGCGTCTCCTCCCGGCCAATGATGCCAGTCGCCCTGAAAATGCTGTTTTCAAAAAAGACGCTCAAAGAAGATGCCGAGCTGCTCCAACAACTGAAAATATCGAAAGAAGACATACGTCTTATGAAACACTACAATATGTTCTGTGTTGTCTGACCAGTAGCGCGGTCACTTCCGGTGGCTTATGTTCATCCGCGTTTGCCGATCGCGTCGCGCATCCGCTCCAGCCCGGTCTGGATGACAGACCGGGGCATAGCCAGGTTCAGACGGATATACCTTTCGGCATTTCCGACAAACAACCCGTTTCCGCCCTCTAAAAGAACGCCCGCATTATTGGCGAAGAACGCCGGCAAGTCCTCCTCAGCTGAAAAATATGCCGACAGGTTCACCCAGGCCAGATACGTTGCCTCTGATATGTTCATAACGGCATCCGGCAGATACTCATCGAGAAAGCTCTTTACAAATGTGAAATTATCATCCAGGTATTTTCTAAGCTGCTCAAGCCATGCGCCGCCCTTATCGTAGGCAGCTTTAGCAGCCGTAAGCGACATCGGATTCACCATACCGAACATTTTGTCTCTGTTCCTGAATTCTTCCCTGGTGGCAGCATCCCGTATCATAACATTGGAGAAAGCAAGCCCCGCCAGATTGAACGTTTTGGTGGGAGCCGTACAAACAATCAGTTTCTGATAATCAGGCATGATTTCAGCCATGGGTGTGTATTGCTTTCCCTGTCGTGTCAGATCACAGTGTATCTCATCGGATATGAGCCAGAGATTGTACTTTCTCACTATTTCCGCAATCTTTGAAAGTTCTTCTTTCGTCCAGACACGGCCGGTAGGATTGTGCGGGTTGCACCAGAAAACAAGTTTGCATTTAGGGTTGGAACATTTCTCCTCAAAATCTTCATAGTCTGGAAAAAACTCACCCTTTTCATTTTTCTTCAGCGGAGACAGAAGCATATCTATATCAGAGTACTCTGCAGCATGGAGAAAATACCCGTAAGCCGGAGTGTTGAGAAGGATCTTCTCGTCAGAAGCACAGAGGATTTCGACAAGCTGATACAGCGCCGGTATAATACCGGGCGAAAAACAGAGCTGCTCCTGCGGGAAGTCCCAGCCGTAATGATCGAGACACCATTTTCTGAATGAATTGTAGTATCCGCTGTCATAGACTCCTGTATAACCGAAGATCCTCCGGTCGATCCTTTTCCTTAATTCATCGAGAATTTCAGGCGCTACGCCAAATTCCATATCTGCAACCCACATGCGGACAAATTCCTCGTCTTTATATGGAAACTTTTTTTCGGGTCCGGCATGGAAAATGTAGCCGCGAAATCCGTCAGTATTCAGCGCATTCGTATTTCTTCTGTCAATAATCTCATCAAAATTATACATAATCTACCCTCCTGAACAGTTTTATTTTACATCATACATTATTCTTCTTCTGCGTTTAAAGCCGCCTGCACAATCTCAGCCTTACGTTCATCCAGTGTTTCAGAGTCCACGGACTTTTTCCACAGTGCGATCCCGGAAAAGATCAGCGGAATAATAACAATACACGCTGCGACTGCCGCATCCGCCGGAGTCAGATCCTTAAATAATGTGATCGCTATAACAAGCGCGCAGAATCCCCCCAAAATGCTGCAGGCATGGTAGAGCCAGCGCGGAAATCTGATCGCCCTTTGAGCGAATTGCTCCGGATACTTTTTCGGAATAACCATGCAGGCCACATTCAGGTATGCGTTGATCAGCATAGTCGGTATCATAAGCATAGTGATGGCGTTATCCACACTCATACCGGTGAGGATCGGTACCAGCGCTACAATATATACCATAAAGAAGCAGACATAAGGATAACCGTCTTTGCTTTTTTTGCGGAACACGTTGGGAAGCCAGCCATCGTCTGCCATATGTGCAAGCGGCTCGCGGATCATCGCAAGCACAGCAAGAAAAGATGAAACTATGGCGCACACGCCTCCCCCGATAACAAAAAAGGCAAATGGTCCCTGAGACATAATGGCGCCGGCCGTCACACTCAGATTTTCCCCTGCGATCTGTTCATAAGGAAGCACTCCCGCCGCCACATAGGACATAAGTCCGTAAACGACCGACACGACCACACATGTGACAATGATACCAAGAGGAATGTTGCGCTTGGGATTTTTGGTAATGGGCACAACGCCGACAGGCCCCATAGTCGTCCCCTGACATGCCCATCCCATGATCGCAATAGCGCTTATCATGCCTACAAAACCATTGTGGAAAAATCCGCCGTCATACGAAGCGCTGAAAAAGTTTGCCACATCTACATTGGGTATCCCTACAACCACAAAGAGAACAAGCGCACCGATCAGCAGGACAGTGGCCACATTCTGGAACAACGTAACAACACGGTTCCCCCGGATGGTAAGCAGGAAGAAAAACGTAAGAAGAACGGCGCTTGAGACTGTACTGTACTCAGCCAGGACAGGCCAGAGACTGCTGAGATAGTCAGTCAGGGACAGGGCATATCCGGTAAAACCGAAAGCCCATATCACATTTGTCCAGCCCCCATATCCCGTCAGGATGGGGGGCAGCAGCATACCTTTCATGCTGTAATCGCCGCCTTCGATGACAAAGATTCCTGATAAAGCCAGATTGTACCAGTAGGCAAGCAACATGTAGAAAACGCATACGACTGTGATCGGCAGAATCGAACGGCCAGTCGCAGCAATCGCAGAACCAAGCGTGACAAAAATCCCGGAGCCGATCGCTCCGCCTACGCCCAGTCCGACAATATTCCAGAGTCCTATTTTTTTAGCTGGTCTATCACTCATTTTAAGTTCCTCCTCTTCATAAAAGTAAATCAGATTGTCGAAGATTTGCTTTTTCTTAATTGTAATTTACCAGCTGCGCAGCCCGGTTTTATTGATACTGATTTTACGTTGAAAGGCTGCGGGATGTCAAACGCCCCGAAGTTTCGTAAAAAGAAACATTCTAAAGATTTGTTTCATATAAATAAAATTTTATATGCTTTTTCAAAAAGAATAACAAATTTTCAATTCTTTTGTCTGTATTTAATATTTTTGTATACTTTAGCTCAGTGTTTCCTGTATTTACAAAAACTCTATGCCGACGGTTTCCCGCTCACATAGAGTTTTCCTTTTTCAGCGGGATGCCCGCCCCGTCAGCCGTCCGTATCAGATACTCTGACAGGCGTCTCATCCGCGTCATCTCCCTCTATCATCTCAAGATAATTCCCCTTATCTATATGCATCATACTGATCTGATTTTGAAACCGCCGGAACCCGTACACGCTGTCCACGTTCCGGATCAGAGACTGCAGACGCTCGTCCGGCACGCAGACGATAAGCTGCAGTTCCAGTTCCCGCGCATACCGCAGGCAGACTTCGCTCCGCTCTTTGTCCATCTTGGAGAACGCCTCGTCGAGGAGCACGAGACGGATCCTGGAATCCCGGTTGCTCTGCTGCATGTAGAGCATGGCGAATCCCGCGAGCAGGGCGACGTATTTCGGGTTCTGCCCCTCTCCGCCCGAGTCCACTCCCGCCATATCGTCTACATAGTTCTTTTTCTCATCCCCGTTTTCGTCGATCACCTGCTCGTACATACTGAAATTCAGATAATTGCGATAGTCGGCGAACTTCTCCATTTCCTGACGGTGTTTCTCCCTGTTCTGGCTGTCCTCCTCACGCAGAGGCATGAACTTTTCTGTCAAAAGCCGAATCTTCTGCTCGTATTTCCGGAAGAAGTCATCCTCCATCAGGCTCATCTGTCCGTCTATACCTCCGGTATCGATCACCTTGCTGTCGAGTTCTTCCGCCATAAGCATATCATAGAACTGGCCGTTCTCATTCTTCGCCGGCAGGATATCGATCTGGTAGATGCTGTCGGAGAACCGGATCCTTGAGAGCATCCGGTTGATGTCCCTCCTGTGCCGGTAGGCCGCCCTGATCTCCCCGTGTATGGTTGCGATCACATTGTCCCTCAGCGAATGATAGACAAGCTCGTACTGCTTTCGGAATTCTTCTTTATATTTCGGCTCGAAATCTTTCCGGCAGCGCTCCAGCACATGATCGTAGACCTCGTTGGAATGTTCCACGCCGGTAAATCCGTACGCCGGGTATTCTCTGTTGAAACGGTTTCTCGCTATAGTCCTCTCGTCCACAAGTTCTGTTTCTTTTTCCGCAAGCCGGTCGAACTGCGCTTTCACTGACTGACGGTAAGCCGACTCCGTGCGTTTTGCGATCTGCGCGCTCACCTCCTCTGTCAGTTCATTGTTCTCCACAAATCCGGTCGTAAGTTCTTCAAGTTTCGACCGGAGATCCTCCATATCGCGCTCCGCCGCCCGGATCGCTCCGCCGATACGGATCTGTTCTCTCTGGATCTCCCGGGACGTCTTTTCTTTTTCTGCTATATCCGTTTCCAGTTTCTTCTGCTCCGCTTTCAGTTCTGCGGTCCTCGTCCCGTCTTCCAGCTCTTTAAGCTCTTTTTGAAGCCTCTCCTGCTTCCGGCAGTATTCCTCCAGTTCATCCGACGCCGAGGAAAGACGCAGGAGCTGTCCGGTCTCCTGGCTCAGAGTTTCATACTTCCGGGCGTCTTTGAGGGAGGCTTCTCTCTGGCGCTCCCCGATCAGACTCTCCTGCAGGCTCCCGATCTCATCCGCCAGCTCTCTTAACCGGGCTTTCGATATCCTCGTCCCGATACAGGCACCTTTTGTATAATCTCTGCTGCGCAGATGCCGGAAAATATAGTTGCTGCCGGAATAGCAGTCCGGTGTCACACCGTCGCGCACGCTGTCCAGTTCTTCCACTGTCTCGCACTTCCGGATCCTGCCGAGATATCTCTTCAGACAGCAGTCCACATAGTCCAGGTCCGTATGCACTGCTTCATACAGCGAATCCTGATCCGCCGCAGGCGATTCCTTTTTTATCGCGGCGCTGTTGATAAAATCCGCCTCCTCAAACCGTTTCATCTTCCGGAATATCTTCGCCGCATCCAGCGCGTACGCAGGTTCGGTGATCATACTCTTTTTCAGACGGCCAAGCCTCCCCTCCACTGCGTTCTTCCACTTCTCGTCCGTGATATCAAAGAGATCTGCCAGGATGTGTACATGGATCGTCCTGCCGTAGCGGTCGCTCAGCGCGCTCTGGAGCTGCTGCCTTGCCTCTTTTAGTTCTGTCGGGTAAGGTTTCCTGTCATTGTTCATATCCTCCAGAGCTTCCTCTTTTTCCCGGAGTTCTTTCGTCGTCTCACGGATGGACACCGCCGTCTCCGCCAGTTCTTCCGAGATATTGTCCACAGCCGCTTTCAGATGCGTCCGCAGTTCACCGCAGGCTTCTTCTGTCACCTCTCCCCGGGCGAAGTCATCGATAAGCTGCAGGGCCCGGTTGCTTACATAGTCCGTAGCGGTCTTATCGTCCTCCCAGTGTTTCAGCCCGTTTATGATCCTGCGCCAGTCCGCGGAACTGTCTGCAAGGAGCCGAATCGTATGCTCCATCTCCTGAAGTTCCTGCTGCTTCTGTCCGTAATCACTTTTTTTCAGTTCCGCCCTGACGTCGATCAGCCGGTTTCTGAGAGACTCAAGCTCTTCCAGAATCCTGTCCTGCTCTTCCTGCACTTTTCCTGTCGCGTCTTTCGCATGTTCAAGATCGTCTCCCCTGGAAGCAAGTCTCGCCCTGCATCCCTCGATCTCGATATATTTAAGGATCGTCTCTGAGCGTATTTTATCCGCGCGGACGCCTGCGAGTTCCAGATCTGCCGCATGAACCTCGTCCAGCATCCCGATCCGCTTTTCCAGATCTTCCACCCGCTCCCGGATCTCCCGGTAGGCACCAAGCTGCTCGCTGATCACGGCCACTGTATTCTCCCGGCTCTTAGGAAACATATAGTCCCGGATGAACTGCCCTGTTCCGCTTGTCATCTGCAGTGCAATGGCGCTCTTCTCCATCGTGATCATACGGCCCTGCTCCACATAGCCGAATATCAGCTCATAGAGCGTATTCAGATAGGCCTCCTTTGACGGATAGACACGGTTCACATCCCCATGCCCCCGGTTATCTACGCTGACGGAGCGCTCTTTGGCCAGCTTTCTGAGCTGGTCGATCGTATACGGCACACCGCCGCACAGATATCCGTCCTCCGGCATCCGCCCGGAGTGGCTAAAGAAGTTGTACCGTCTCAGTTCCGTATCATTCTTTCCCACTTCAAAAGCCGCGCCGATGCACGTTGTGATATGGCTGCCCGTATCCTCGATCTCCATCACGATCTGGGAGCAGAAATCCATTCCTGCCCTGTTCGCGCTTCCGTCTTTCTGTGCTCCGCGCAGGTAGCTTAACACACTTCTTTTATTTTTAGAATCGTCCGCCGCCTTATTCAGGAAATTCGCGGATACGCTTCCGTAGAGAACGACCTGGATCGCATCCATGACCGTAGATTTTCCCGAACCGCTCTTGCCGCTGAAGAGGTTTACATATTCGTGCAGATGAAGGATCTTGTGGCTGATCCCGCCCCAGTTATTGATCAGTATCCGGGTAAATAATTTCTTCGGCTGTCTCATGCTCTTCCTCCTCTTCTCTGTATTCCTCAATCAGCGCGTTAATATCCGCCGCCGTCACAAAAAGATTGACGGTGCTGTAGATATAGATCGGCGTGTCGTCTTCCACATCTTTCACCGCGCCGGGCAGATCAATGACCTGGTGGATCCGCATAAGATAGAGCGTCTCTCTCCACTGAGCCTGCGTCAGCTTTTCTGTGATCAGATTTGTGTTTTTCCCATATTCACGGATTTCTTTTAAAGTCGTCAGGGGAGCGTTCAGCCCCTCCCCCATGATCCGGTCTTTGTAGATCAGCTTGAGCAGGAGCAGGATCACAGTACTTGTAAGGCTTAATTTCTTGCGGGGCATATGCTCGCCTTCCAGACGGAAAATATGCTCCTGCGCATCGTGAACCAGCTCGCAGCCGAGTACTTCGATATAGTTTTGGATAAATCCTCTGTGCCTCGCGCATATCTCGTACTGCAGGTTATCTCTCGGCGTCAGCGTAGCCGGATCATACTTCACCTGAAGGATACATGTCTGCCGGAACAGCGCCTGTATCGTCTTTCTCACCTGTTCTGCCTCTGTCACTGTCAGTTCTTCCAGATATGTAAACATACGTATTCCCTTTCATGTTGGCCGAATCTTTCTTTTGCGCCGTCCGTATTCCCGGCATTTCGCAGGCTGCGGTTCAGTTCGTATTTCGGATTTCCAGAGAGGAATAGCGGAAACCGGAACCGTTTTCCCGATCCTCTCCCAGTTCGACCTCCTGTCCGCTCTCGGCCGTCTCGGTTGCCTCCTGCCATACGAAGAACAGCTTCTCAAGATCTTCCACACTGTGTACGGTATCTTCCGTCACCCGAAATACACCGTCTTTTTCATTCTTTCTGCGGAACCGGGCAATCTCTCTGCGTGTATAAAGAGGTTGCAGCACAAATGAGTCCATCTGATCTGTCTCTTCCTGTTCCTCTTCTTTCACAGCCTGGGGTATAAACACTTCTTTTTCTGCTGATTTCCTGCGATAAAGACTATCCTGTGTCATAAGGTGGTAAGGCATACTCGCCCGGACGCGCTCTGACAAAGCTCCCACGATCTCCTCTTTTCTTTTGCTCCTGTTCAGAAGACTGACAAAGAGTGCCGTCCGGTCGTCCCCGTCTGCTCCCTCCTGCATGATATAGCGGATACGGGCGGCCGCGCGGCCCGCAAACACTGTCTTCTGCTCAATCAGCCTGTTATATCTTCTCTCGATCACATCTGACTGCCGTTCGATCCGGAACATGATGTCCGCCGCCTCGTCACAGAGCCGGATCGCCCGCTCGCAGCGCACAAAAGCCGATGTCCCTTTCTCAAGACCTGTCAGCTCCTGTTCTTTCTTCTTTCTGCGCGCTTCGTTTTCATCCAGATTTTTTACGATCAGTTCCTTAACCGCTTCCTTATACCGATAAAAGCTGTCCGTCGTTGTAAGAATCGCATATTTCCTGCTGTCGCTGTTGTTGAGCTCTCTGACAAGGACGTCCTGGATCCCCTTAAAATCTTTCTGCCTGGAAAGTTCGTCAAAGTATTCTCTCATGCCGTCCTGCATGTTGACCAGCATGCGTACCAGTCTCTTAGATGCGTTCAGAGCACTTTTGAGGATCTCATTGTTCTTTTCCGTATCTACACTGTATGTATAGAGATGACTGTAGACCGCAAGAACACTTTCCCTCTCCTGGCTGTCGCTCTCGTCCAGCAGCCGTGCGAAAAGCTCTACATACATCTGGCTGTACTCGGGGAAAGTGACTACATAGCTGTTCAGCGTCTCGTCATAATCCTGCCTGATCCATCCCCAGTCCTCAAAATGCTTCAGACAGACCGAGGCCATATTTGACCGCGTGAGAAAGACGCCGTCCTCATCGTAGTTCTCCCCGTCCCACAGGATCGCCCCGGACGCAATCTTCTCATTCATCACGGCCCGACATTCTTTCTCTGTCAGGCCAAGAACTGAGTAGGACTGTTCCATAGCATTGTAGATCGCCACGAGGAACACCATATAATACTCTGTATATTTACTTGTAAATAATTTGTAAAAATCATGGGGGATTCTGGTGATAAGACTCATTGTTTTCTCCTGCTGCTCCGTGTACCGTCATTCAGACATTATACCATCCTGCCCGGGGCGTGTAAAGTTTGCCCCCCCTGACAGACAGCGCTCTCCTGACAGATGGCACATTCCGGGATTATATACGGTCGCCAGGGTTCCGGGCAGGCCCGGACTTTGGCTCGTCGCCGATACAAAAAAGGCGGGAGCACCGGAATATACCACCTGGCGTCCCCACCTTGTTTTAATTGTAAATCTTATATTGTTCTATGCAAGCTTCAAAGGATTGACCTTCACGCCAGGGCCCATTGTAGATGTAAGAGTGATACTCTTAAGGAACTGCCCTTTAACCGCTGACGGTCTTGCTTTGTTGATCGCATCGATAAGCGTCTGGAAGTTGTCCGCTAACTGCTCCTCGGTAAAGGATGCTTTACCGATCGGTACATGGATAATATTTGTCTTGTCAAGTCTGTACTCGATCTTACCGGCTTTGATCTCTCCGATCGCCTTTGTCACATCCATTGTAACTGTTCCGGCTTTCGGGTTCGGCATGAGACCTTTCGGTCCGAGCACACGTCCGAGACGTCCTACAACGCCCATCATATCTGGTGTTGCAACAACTACGTCGAATTCAAACCATCCTTCATTCTGGATCTTCGGGATCAGATCCTCTCCTCCTACGTAATCAGCGCCTGCCGCTTTTGCTTCCTCTGCCTTTGCGTCTTTCGCAAACACAAGGATGCGGACTTTCTTGCCTGTTCCGTGCGGAAGTACGACTGCGCCGCGGATCTGCTGATCTGCGTGACGTCCGTCACAGCCTGTTCTGATATGAGCCTCGATCGTCTCGTCAAACTTTGCTACTGCTGCTTTCTTAACAAGTGCCACTGCTTCTTCTTTGTCGTAGAGGTTTCCTCTCTCGATCAGTTTCGCAGCTTCGATATATT
>CALWAR010000029.1 GCA_944375765.1 uncultured Mediterraneibacter sp.
CTCACCCGTCCGCCGCTCAGTCAAATCACTCGTCCTCCCGAAAGATTCAAAGCAAAGTGCTTCGCTCGACTTGCATGTGTTAGGCACGCCGCCAGCGTTCATCCTGAGCCAGGATCAAACTCTCGTAAAAAATGTTTGCTCCAAGTTCAGAACTAACTACTAGCTAATTCTTCCCTTTTTTACTGTGTTAATGGTTCGTATGAACCGTTCTTAGAATTTTTCTCTTCAAAGAAATTTTCAAGGGTTGTTGTCTATTGTTCAGTTATCAAGGTTCCTGTCGTTCTCTTAAGCGACAGCTTTGATATTTTATCAAATCTCTTTCGCTTTGTCAAGAACTTTTTTATTTTTACTTTGGTTTTGCTTCCCTCAACGGGTCAGCTCAAATATAGTACCATTTTTGTCCGCCATCTGTCAACTGTTTTTTACAAGTTTTTTCAAGTTTTCCAGCTGCTTTTTATCAGACACTATATGTGGTATTTTTACATGATATTATCCACAAGTTTACTTTGAATATACAAAAACTACTGGGCGTTTCCAGTAGTTTTTGGAATAATATCAAACGGAGAAAGAGGGATTTGAACCCTCGCGCCGGTTTCCCGACCTACACCCTTAGCAGGGGCGCCTCTTCAGCCTCTTGAGTATTTCTCCTGATTCTGAATGCGACTGCAGATATATCGCAGCACTATATTCAGTTGCGCATTAATAATGCGAAATTTATTATACTAAACCAGATTTCCAATGTCAACGCCTTTTTAATTTTTTCTGACTTTTTTCTGCTTTATAGCCTTACTCTCTTTTTTAATTCCCGGAGGCTTTTAATTTTTAGTAAATCTGTACAACGCCAGGAAAATACAGGAATTCAGGCAACGGAATCAATGGTCTTTTGTATCGTTTCCTGCACTCTTTCAGCGATTTCCGTTGTCTTCATATCTTTGTATTCTTCATAATAGATCGGCTCAAGGAAATGCACCTGTACCGTCACAGGACGGATCGTATTCGTGTCAAACGGCTTGAAAGAATCAACAAGCGCGACCGGGACGATGGGACACCTCGCTTTCGTTGCCGCCTTAAAGCTGCCGCCCTTGAAACTCCCGACACAGTTTCCGTTTTTGGAGCGCGTCCCTTCTGCAAAGATCAGATAATTCCTCCCGCGTTTCACCTCTTTGGTCACATTAACAATTACTTCCATAGCCTGTCTGACATCCTCGCGGTCTATCATATATGCTTTCATGCAGGCAAACACCTGTTTTAAAAAGGGAATATTTGCGATTTCTTTTTTTGCCACCACTGCAAACGGCCGTGGACTGGCCTCGATGATCGCCAGTACATCATACAGCCCCTGGTGGTTAGGAAATAGCATAAACCCGTTTTCCTCCGGCAAATTATCGATACCGTGGGCATCAATATGCACATTTCCACCCCGGTTGGCGTGAAAGTCGATCCATCTGAGAAATGCATACATATCCTCCTCGCTGTATTTATCCGCATGAGCAGCTCTATAGCAAAGCCGTATCCACGCATATGGCACCATAAACAGGTTCCTCAGAACCATCATCAGAATACGTTTCATAATTAAATGCTCCTTATGTTCTTCCGTTATGTTCTTCCAAATTTCTCCCCGCACGCAGAAATGCTCCCGCGCGGGGAGCTTTTCCATTTTACAGTCTGATCTCAACTTTCCGGTCTGACCGTCGGTACTGATGATATTTTACCCCGGCAGCCTCCATCATCCGCTTGGACGCTTTCACACCTGCGGTATCCGCATATTTGTCACAGTCATAAATCACTTCTTTTATCCCTGACTGTATGATCGCTTTTGCACATTCATTGCACGGAAAAAGTGTAACATAGAGCTTCGCTCCTGCGAGGCTTCCTCCGCTGTAGTTCAGTATTGCGTTAAGTTCGCTGTGCGTCGAATAGACATATTTTGTTTCAAGGGGATCCTCCCCGTCTCTCGCCCAGGGGAATTCATCATCCGAGCACCCGGTAGGGAATCCATTATATCCCATAGAGAGGATCTTGTTGTCGCGGCTGACTATGCAGCAGCCTACCTGCGTGTTCGGATCCTTGGAGCGCATGCCCGACAGCATCGCGACTCCCATAAAATACTCATCCCACGACAGATAATCAGTTCTTTTTTCCGTCATCGTTTCATCTCCTCCGTCAAACGCCATGCTACTTAGTTCCAAATATCCGGTCGCCCGCATCGCCCAGACCGGGAACTATATAACCGTGGTCGTTGAGTCTGTCGTCAAGCGCCCCTATATAAATATCCACATCAGGATGTTCGTTACGCATCCTTTCAAGTCCCTCGGGCGCCGCCAGAATACACAGAAAGCGGATGTGTCTTACGCCTTTCTCCTTTAGCATGCGAATCGCTGCTGTACTGGAACCACCTGTTGCGAGCATCGGATCCACGACAAACACCTCTCTGTCACCGCAGTCCGCCGGAAGCTTGCAGTAATACTCAACCGGTTCAAGCGTCTCAGGGTCCCGATAGAGCCCGATATGTCCCACTTTGGCGGTCGGTATCAGGGACAGCATACCGTCCACCATACCCAGTCCGGCCCGCAGTATGGGCACAATCGCAAGTTTTTTCCCGGCGAGCACTTTCCCTGTCATCTCTGCGATAGGCGTCTTTATCGTCATCTCCTGTGTCTTCAGGTCTCTGGTCGCCTCATAGCACATGAGCTGAGCGATCTCACCGATCACTTCGCGAAACTCTTTCGTCCCCACATTTTCCTGCCGGATGTAGCTGATCTTGTGGGCGATCAGCGGATGATCCATCACTACTGTTCTTCCTGTCATTTTTCTTCCTCCGTAAGTGAATTTAATTTTACCGCAAGCTTTGTGATCAGCCTGTTCAGCACTTCAAAGCATTCGCCGTACGCTGTCAGTGGTTTCCCGTACGGATCCGGAATCTCCGTATTATCTCCTACAAATTCATTTATAGTAAACACATTGCCGGAATCTCCGTATTCAGACAATATCTTTTCTTTCTGACTCTCATCAATGGTCAGAATCAGAGTATCTTCCTGGATATTCTCTTCATCAAACTGATGCGAACTGTGATCTTCCAGCGTCATCTGCGCACTCTTCATGATTGCTTCCGCTTTTTGATTGGCCGGTTCCGGGAACAGCACCACCATCCCTCTCGAATTTATCACATATTCCTGAACAAGATCACAGTTTCTGAGCAGTTCTGCGGCCATCGGGCCTCTGGCCGAGTCTGTGCCGCTCACAAAAGTAACCCGTCTGTATTTCTGAAGTTTCACGATCTCTGCCGCAGAGATATGGAGATGTCCTGCCGCCTTTTCAAGACGGTTCATGATTGCTTCGCCGATCCCCTGAGCCGCGAATGACTCGCTGTAAATGATATCAATGTTTTCTTCGTCAAACTCCCGCAGTACCCGATAGAGCCCTCGCGCGATTGTCTTCTCATTTTCTCTTGTTCCTACATTTTTGACGACGCCATATTTGTAGAAAGGAAGCGTCTCGCTCGTTGCAATGATTCCAACAGGGTGACCTTTTCTGTCCGCGGCGTAGGCGAGCTGGCGTATCGCAAGGATCTCCTCGCGCAGATCTCCTTCTACGATCACAAGCTTAGCATTCGGAGCATAATGTCGGTATTTCATCCCCGGCGCCTTAGGCGGCTGTTCACCGTCCGCGCTCATGAGTGTCTCGTCCATGCTCACCGGTCCGATCACTTCTTCCAGCATCTCGGCCGTGACAGCCCCCGGTCTCAGTATCATCGGCGGGATCACCGTTATGTCAAGGATTGTTGATTCCAGGCCGATATCGACGTCTCCGCCATCCAGAACCATGTCTATCCTGCCGCCCAGATCCTCCAGCACATGACGGGCCGACGTAGGACTCGGGCGTCCCGAAGCATTCGCGCTGGGAGCTGAGACGAATCCGCCGGCCGCGCGGATCAACGCCTGCGCGACAGGGTTTTCCGGCATCCTCACAGCCACGGTGTCAAGTCCGCCTGTAGTCCCATATGGGACGATCCCACTCTTCTCAAATATCATTGTAAGAGGCCCCGGCCAGAAATGCGCCGCCAGCATATCCGTCTCCGCCGGAATGTTCACAGCGATCGTCCTGAGATCTTCGTAGTCTGCGATGTGAACGATCAAAGGGTTATCCGCCGGTCTCCCTTTCGCCTCATATATTCTCTCCGCCGCGTCCTCCTGCAGGGCGTCCGCGCCAAGTCCATATACCGTCTCTGTGGGAAATGCGACAAGCCGGCCTTCTTTCAGGAGGTTTCCGGCTTCATTTATAATGTTTTCGTCTATCTGATTTTTATCTACTATCTTTATTTTTGTTTCCATAAAAATTATTATACCATCATTTGTATTAAAAAAAAACTTTTTTTACGATCGGCGTCAGGCATCATCGTCCGTCTGCTGCCTGATATCTTCTATATATAAGAAGACTCCTTCCGCAACTGCTACCGCTATCTCTTCCTGATAGCTGTCAGAGGAAAGTTTCTGCGCTTCTTCATAGTTGCTGAGAAATCCACACTCCACGATGACTGTCGGCACTTCCGTATTCTTCAATATATAATATGTATCGTTAGATTTTATCTTTTTTTCATTGTCCGGCTGCAACTCGTTAAGACATTCCTGAATCATAGCTGACGCCCGCTCTCCTTCTTCCGACTGCGAGTGATAGAACACCTGTGCGCCGTGCACATTTTCCTCATGGTAACTGTTCTGATGGATACTCACTGAAATGACCGGCTTTTCTCTGTTCATGACTGCCACTCGCTCTTTCAGATCCTCACGCTGAGAGTCCGCCAGCCTGTCATCTGTATCTCTTGTCATTACAACCTCGATGTTTTTCTCATTTAGCAATTCTTTTATTTTCAATGCGATCTTCAGGTTTATTTCTTTTTCTTCCACCCCGTTAATTCCTGGTTTTCCGGCATCGATCCCCCCATGTCCCGGATCGAGCACGACTGTGGGTTCTGTCAGGGCGGCCCCTGTTTCTTCAGCCTCCTGCCCTGCCCGGAATTCTTTCTTTAAGTATGTTCCCAGTATCTGACAAAGCAGGATCAGCACGATCAGCCCGGCTATTGCGGCCACAGATACAGCTTTTCTGTACATAAAGATTCCCCCTTTCACATATATCTAAATATATGCAAAAAGGGGAGTCTCTTTTCCGATCATTTACAATCTTCCTGCATAAGATCTTCAATTTACATACTGCAGGATCAGATCCCAGACACTGGAGTCTTCCATTCCCAAACTCCACTCTGCCACGCCGGCAAGATTATTTGCCGTAATGACTTTCAGCTTTTCTTCCAGCGACCGGGCATCCTCCAGCCAGATCTTATATGTGCCTCCATCACCTTCCCACTCTGCGTAGTTCTGCATCGTTTCCTCGTCCCAACGGACTTCGGCGCCGTAATTGCTTACCATATCCACCGCATCATCCATGCTGTACGCAGAACTGGTCACTTTATTGGGGTATTCCGCAGCTTCCGTCCCCGCTTCCTCAGCGAGTTCCTGCTCTGTCTTTGGCGTCTCATGCCAGAGCCGTGTAAAGAACGGCACTCCCGCGATCAGTTTGTCGGAAGAGACCGACTCGAGAGCGTCTGAAATACCATTCTCAAGGAATCCGATGGATGCCACGGAACCCGCTTCATAAGAGCCGTCCGTGTGCTCATCATATCCCATTATCACGACATAGTCGGCCACGAT
Organism: uncultured Mediterraneibacter sp.; assembly: GCA_944375765.1. Lineage (GTDB taxonomy): Bacteria > Bacillota > Clostridia > Lachnospirales > Lachnospiraceae > Mediterraneibacter. Next base: position 5,706 of record CALWAR010000029.1, read on the forward strand.
CCCCTGCTCTTCGATATCATAATGAGCGTTATACGGCTGCGGCACATAGTTATCAACTGACAGCACCAGCCCGTTCTGTCTGCACCGTACAGACAATTCGCGTACGAACTGTATATAGTGTTCTCCGCATTCTGCCGATATCAGTTCAAAGTCCAGATTGATGCCGTCAACACCCGTCTCGATCGCAGATGCGATGACCTGATTGATCACTCTTGTCCTCTTAGAAGTATAACTCAGGACGTCATAGGTTTCGTCATATGAATTAATACCGCCGTGGAAATCTCTCAGCACCGCCCACACTTCCAGATTGGACTGATGGGCGTAATTTACATAGGACGAATCTGCCAGCGAGGTGATGTTCCCCTCCGTATCCGCAAGGCTGTACCATGTCGGAGCGATCGTTGTAAGCCCCTTTGTCCCGGCTATTGTTTCGAGCACATAGCTGTTCGCATCTTCATTAGATACATTGTGCCACGCCATGTTGATCGTATAATCCTTGGAAATATTTGAATAAACCGGCTCCTCAAACTCTCTTGAAGTCGTCTCTGCCATCATGTCTCTGAGCGTGCTCGTCTTAACATATCCAACGAATCCGTCACTGGTCCCGACTTTCATCCAGTCATTCTCATCTTCCAGAACCGTAACCTTGTCATTTTTCGATATCTCTGTAAGGATCGGGCTTTTTACCCCTCCCTGATAGCGCACCTGTGTATCACGCCGGATCTCAGCGGTCTGTATTTCTCCCCATTCAGAGGTTATCACCGCTCTTGCCGGGCCGTCATACACTTCATATTCCATGTTCGTATACTCCTGGATGAAAGGAAGGGCGATATACGCAGTCCTGCCCTCCGTTTTCAGGATATTGTAGTCCGCGCTCTTCTGTTCCTTTACATCAGTATACTCATTGCTGCCAACTTCTACAGTAACATTGCCGTCCGGTAAGGTGTACAGCAGGATATTTTCATTAGGATCCCAGTAAAACCGTTTGTTGATGTGATCTCTCACCACAGAATACTCGATATAGTACTGACCGTCATATATCTTTCCCGCCGGCGGGATATCTGTCTCTTCCGACGAGTCTTCCGCAGCTTCACTCTCACGGATGACTTCATTATTGATGATCACAGCGATCTCGTCTTCTGAGTCAAGCTCATAATATTGTTCAAGATCAGCTTTCTCATTTGATGCACCGTATCTCTTCCAGATCAGAAAACCTCCGACCACCGCTAATATCAATACGAGAAATATCATCCAGCGTATCACTGCATTACGCCGCCGTCTCCTCGCTCTGCTGCTCCGTCTCACCGGTCTCTGCCTGCGCGGGGGATAGCTGCCGCCTGCCGGTCTCTGGGCGTGTCTGTCCGGGCGCTGCCTGCGGGGTCCATTCTGTCTGATGTATCCCGGGGCTCTGCCCTTTCTTTCTCTTTCGTCCATGCCGCACCTCCTATCAGGCATTATTATAACATATTTTCATTATACGTCATTAATAATTTGCCTGTTTAAGAAGTTTTTAGATATCTGTACTGTTATATATGTCTGTCCTGCCGGTCATATAAGGGGTATCGTCTGCCCGGCTGCGCACATTGATGTCATGAAAGCCAAGCGCTTCTATGTTTCCTTCACGGCTCATAATATAATCCCGCATATATGTACCCTCTTCTCTTGTCATGTGTGCTGTCACGATCTGAAGTGGACTGGCCTTATATCCGTCAAGTGAGATATCCACGCCGTTTCTTTCATGTTTCTCCAGTTCCGTGAACAGATCCATGTATCCTCTCTCATCCATTTTCATCTGTAGTATACTCCTTTCCCTGGCGGATTGCGATAAATAGTGGACTCCGTCTCTTACTTTTTTGCGGAAGTGCATTGTGACGTACTGCCGAATTCCTGACGGAGCAAAAGACAGCAGAATCCGCTTCAGGTTCTGATCGTTATCGTATTCCTCCTTTCGTCAGATTTACTTATCAGGCGATGCCATCTTTTGTAAGTGCCATTATAGGCGTCGCGACCAGAGATTTCAATGTGTTTATTGTTCATAACCCTATGGGATTTGTTGATAAGTCCGGATCGCAGCATAATCAGCGCAGAGTTATATATTTATCTTTACATCTCTTCTGTTTTTGTATATACTAATCGTGAGAATATGTATCTAAATCTGTTTGATGTGCATATTATCTTATATAATATAAGGATGTGATCATATGAAGATTGAGAAACTCAATGATAATCAGATTCGTTGTACGTTGACACATGCTGATCTGGCGGCAAGACATCTCAAACTGAGCGAGCTCGCCTATGGAACTGAGAAAGCAAAATCTTTATTTCGAGATATGATGCAGCAGGCTTCTTTTGACCTTGGATTTGAGGCAGAGAACATTCCCCTTATGATCGAAGCGATACCGTCCTCCGCGGACTCCATCGTACTTATCATAACCAAAGTGGAAGATCCTGAAGAGCTGGATACACGTTTTTCCAGGTTCACTCCTGCAGGCGAGACAGAATCGCTCAATATGGAAACACTGGAAAAGCTAGCCGGAGCTGACGAATTTCTCAACCTGTTGAATAAAGTAAAAGAAGCGGCCGCAGGCACCAGGATATCCGATGCCGGAGAAGAGTCTGCACAGACCTCCTTTTTGATACGGCTTTTCTCCTTTGGAGATCTCGACAGCGTAATACGGGCTTCCCGCCTGGTTGCCGCAGTTTACAAAGGAGCGAACACGCTCTATAAAGATGAAAGCAATGGGATGTTCCTGCTCGCCCTCGCGCCATCAGAGCATTCCACAAATGATTTCAATAAGATATGCAATATGCTTTCTGAGTATGGTTCACCGGAAAAAGCCGACTCCCCGGTCCTGGCTTTTCTGGAAGAGCACTGTGATACAGTCATATCAGCAGACGCCGTGCAGAAATTATCCGCATTATGAGGATAAAAATTCCCGGGATGAGGTTTTCCTTACATCCCGGGAATTTTTTTGCTTTTCCGTCTGCCAGTCAGGCGTCCTGTTTTGCCGCTGCCATAGCTGCATTGATCTTTTCCACAAGAAGTGTACCGTCAATGCCGTGCACCATAGCGGCTTCCTCGATCGTCTCCATCTGTGATGCCGGGCATCCGAGACAGTGCATTCCGATCTCCATCAGTATTGGTGCAGAATCCGGGAAAATGTTAAGAAGTTCCCCGATTTTTGTATCTTTAGAAATCTGTGTCATTTCTGTTTCCTCCTTATTAAGAATGAATTCAATAACTTTCTTCAGCGTTTTTATTATAATCCCTGTCAATTAAATTATCAACTGTGTTTTCTATTTTATACAGTCTCCTGCGGGAAACTTTTTCTGAATTTTCTGAAATGTTCTTCACAGTTTTTTTGTTTTTTTGACTACTTGAAAGTCAAGAATGAATCTGATTTTTTTCGACAATCTTACATTTTCATGACAACTCACCAAAACGTCCGTTCTTTTTTTACTACCGAGTAATTCACCAAAAACATATGTTTTTGTGTGGATAATGTGGATAACTTTATGAAAATGCTCACTTTTTCCACGTTTTTCATCCTTAAAAGTGTGGATAAGTTGAAAACTTCCTGACTACCGATTCCGACGCATTTTTACAAATAAAAACATTTTTGTGTAAATTGCTTATTATATCGACGCGAGTGTCGAAAACGGGAAAATCGTATTTCGTCAAATACAATCTTCCCGTTCCTGTCATAATATATCCTCGATCTGTATCGTAATTTTTTATCAGAGCACACGTCTCACCGAGTAAATATTTGTATAGGTGGCGCTGCATATGCAGATGCCTTTTTCAGCGTTCAGAGCATTGACGATATTTCCGTCTCCCATATACAGCCCTACATGTCCGGCGTCTCCATACAGGATCAGATCTCCCGGCTGAGCCTCCTCGTAGCTCACTGCATATCCCGAATTTACCATATCATATGTCGTTCGCGGAAGACTGACTCCGAAATGTGCATATACCGACTGGACGAAGCCCGAGCAGTCTGCGCCGTTTGTCAGGCTTGTCCCTCCCCATACATAAGGATTTCCGACAAACTGGCAGGCATAATCGATCACAGCCTGCCCTGATACGCCGTTGCTGTTTACAGGGATGCCCGCCGCCTCTGCTTCTTCCAGTTCCTGCCGCGCTTTCTCTTCTGCGATCCGTTCCTCTTCTTCCTCTTTTGTCTCCCCATAAGAATAAGAAGTTTCCTCAGTAACATATTCGCCGGATACCCATCCGTCTATATCGCCGACCTGGACCGGATACCATCCGTCAACCGACTCTCCGGTCACCTGATATTGTTCGTCCATTCCGATCTGCGTCAGGATGCCGGTGTCTGTTCCCTGCCCGCTTCGGACATTCAGGACAGACGCCGTTACTGTGACCGTATCGTTTTCATATTCATCGGCACGCTCCTCAGCATCGTTTCCGGTGATAAGCGCATCCGACGGGACATAACCCTCGGCTGATCCTGATCTGATCTTCGTCCAGCCGTCCAGATATTCGAGCACCTGAGCCGCTGAATCCTGATAGAGCTTGCCAACCCAGTCGCTCTCCTCATCCGGGGCACTCCTGATATAGGTATAATCACCTGTATCAGAAAATGCCATATTCAAATACTCACCCTCTTCTGTTGGCACCAGATAGAGATTGATATTTTCTTTCACCTCTGTTTCATAACATTCTTCCAGTACCGATTCGATCCCTGATGCCTGCACGAACGGCTGATCGTCTGTTTCCTCGGCCGCCGTTACGTGGAGTGCGCTCCCCGGGATTATGATCATCCCTGCTATTGCAGAAAAGACCATTTTTTGCCTGATGTGTGTTTTAACCATATAAAACCTCCTTGATCTCTGTGTTTTATCTTTTGTAGGAAGTTCTAAATGTTACACATTTGTTAAATTTGTTACATTGGTATTATAGCAATTTCATGCCCGCGTGTCAACAGGATTTATCTCTCTTTTCGTTGACACCGCTCGACAGACTCCGGGCACTGATTTGTCACGATATGTCCTTCGCTGTTGATGTGTTAATTATTTTGTAACATTTTCTCTTTGATATCCGCTGCTGCCGCATTGTTTATATATCATTAAGAAAGTTGATGCATTTTTTATTAATTAACTGTTGACAACCCGGTGGAAATGTATTATCTTTTAATTACAGTAATCGTTATCATTATTATTTTAATAATGGTTCTCAATTAGCTTTGAAAGGAGGATTCCCATTGGCATCTTTAAAATACAGCAGGCAACGAGAATCCATCAAACATTTTCTGATGACAACCAGGGAGCATCCGACAGCCGATGAAGTATTTATGCAAGTAAAACAGGATTTCCCGAACATCAGTCTCGGCACTGTATACAGGAACCTGAACCTGCTGACTGATATCGGCGAGGCAATCAAGATCTCCACCCCTGACGGGGGCGACAGGTTTGATGGACGCACTGAGCCACACAATCATTTTTTGTGTAAAAAATGCGGACGATTACTGGATCTTGAACTTGATATGAAAAGTATCGAGGAGGTAAATCAACTGGCCGCTGAAAATTTCGACGGGCTGATCGAATCCAGCGCCACATTGTTTTATGGAGAATGCAGTGACTGCATTAAAAAGTCTTAACAATACATTTAATAAGAAGAAAAGGAGACAGAAACTATGAAAAAATGGATATGTACAGTATGTGGTTATGTTTATGAGGGAGAAGCTGCACCGGCTGAATGTCCGGTATGCCATGCGCCGGCTGAGAAATTCCAGGAGCAGTCAGGAGAGATGACATGGGCTGCTGAGCATGTTGTAGGCGTTGCTCAGGGTGTAAGCGAGGATATCCTTGCAGATTTAAGAGCAAACTTTGAGGGCGAGTGCTCTGAGGTTGGCATGTACCTTGCAATGGCAAGAGTTGCCCACAGAGAAGGCTATCCTGAGATCGGTCTCTACTGGGAGAAAGCCGCTTATGAAGAGGCTGAGCACGCTGCTAAATTTGCTGAGCTGCTCGGCGAGGTCGTTACAGACAGCACAAAGAAAAACCTGGAGATGCGTGTAGAGGCTGAGAACGGCGCTACGGCAGGCAAGTTTGATCTGGCTAAGCGCGCCAAAGCAGCTAACCTCGACGCGATCCATGACACAGTTCACGAGATGGCAAGAGACGAGGCCCGCCACGGAAAAGCATTTGCAGGTCTCCTGAAGAGATACTTCGGCTAACCCGAAAGCAAATCCTTACTGTAGATAAGTAATATATGAACACATGAGACTGTCTTTGAGAAATTAATATAAGATTCCCGAAGACAGCCTCTTTTTGACTGACACAATACAGAAGCGCAGCTCAAATGCGAACAGTAATTTCAAAATCGAGAGGTAGATACTATGTCTAAATATACAGGAACAAAAACTGAAAAAAATCTGATGGAAGCTTTTTCCGGCGAGTCACAGGCGCGCAATAAGTATACTTACTACGCATCCGCCGCAAGGAAAGCGGGATTCGTCCAGATGGCAAATATCTTTGAGGAAACTGCAAATCAGGAGAAAGAGCATGCGAAAATGTGGTTTAAAGAATTCCACGGCATCGGAAATGTAGAAGAGAACCTTGCAGACGCTGCGGCCGGCGAGAACTATGAGTGGACGGACATGTACAAGCGCATGGCTGAGGAGGCTGAGGCTGAGGGCTTCGCCGAGCTGGGTGCGAAATTCCGCGGAGTAGCCAAAGTAGAAGCCGCTCATGAGAAACGCTACCAGAGACTGCTCGATCACTACCGCGAGGGCAAGACTTTCAAAGACGAGGCTCCTCTCGGCTGGAAGTGCGGAAACTGCGGTTACATCTACGAGGGTGATGAAGCGCCGGAAGTATGCCCGGTATGCGCACATCCGAAAGCTTACTTCGAGAGAAAGGCTGAGAATTACTAATTTAAATAATGATCCGGGCGGATGGCTCTCAGCGTTCTGCCCGGATCATTGTCATTTTCTGTTCTCTGTCCATATGCTTGATCTCCCACTCCCTGCGCATGGCTTCCTTTTTCGTGTGAAATTCCTCATAATAAACAAGTGTCACCGGGCGGCGGGATTTCGTGTACTTAGCCCCTTTTCCGTCGTTGTGCGCCTGTATCCTCTTCTCCAGATCATTGGTCCAGCCGGTGTAGAGCGATCCGTCGCTGCATTTAACAATATATGTATAATTCATAAGCAACACCATCGTTATTTTATTCCATCTGTGAGGATTTGGCAATCCTAAATTAGTGTTTGCCGGGGAGACTGCCGATGATATAAGATCCGAAAACGGGCGGAGATGAGGCACGGAAATACTTCTTTGAGAGGATCGGCATGTGATTCAGGCTCCGCTCCATAATCTGAGAAAAACTAAAG
>CALWAR010000030.1 GCA_944375765.1 uncultured Mediterraneibacter sp.
TGATAACAGGCGCGCACTCCGTCATGCCGTAGCCCTGCTGGATCACGATATCATATTTTCTGAACATATCTATATATTTCGGATCCAGATAAGCTCCGCCGCTGCAGATGGTGTGAAACTGTTTCCCGAACACCTGACTCTTAACGATCCTGGCCGGAAGCAGAGAAGCCTCTTCCAGCTTCTTCGCCATTGTCTCGATCATAAGCGGCACCATCAGGATCATCTCCGGCCTGAACAGTTTGATGTTCTTTGCCACGCGCATCAGGGAGTCGTTAATACAGATCACCGCGCCCAGCGATGTGCCTTTCAGGATATCCATGCTCAGGCAGTATGCGTGATGGATCGGCAGAACTGTCATGATGACCGTGCGCTCCGGGATCTTCATATCCAGACAGGTCGCGTTCTCCGCCACATTTCTGTGCGTCAGCATGACGCCCTTGCTCTTTCCTGTCGTGCCGGACGTAAACATGATCGTACAGAGCTGATCCGGATCAGGCTCATAGTCAAATCTTCCTCTGTTCTCTTCTATCAGTTTCCAGAATGCCGACGCATGATCGTCATTTTCTTTCTGCTGCATGGAGATCATTGTCTTAAGCTGCGGGCATCGTTCTTTTGCAATCGCTGCCACATCTCTTCTTACTTCATCATATACAAGCACCGTAGAATCCGATCTTGCGATCAGATCGCAGACGTCCTTTGCCGGGAGATTGACGTCCAGCGGCACGACCACGCTGCCGCTGTTGACGGTTCCAAAGTAAGTCACCAGCCATTCATAAGACGTCATACCGATCACAGAAATATGGTTCCCCTGCTCTCCCAGGCTTTTGAGTATATTGGAAAAGCTCTCACTGTCGTCTTTAAGCTGTGTATATGATCTGGAGCCAATCTCGTTTTTACTGATCTTATAGCGTACCGCATCCCCCGGCCCGTATTTTTTCTCCGCATTTGCAAGGATCTGACGCACTGTGCTGCAAAGCATATTTTCATTCCTTTCTCATGTCACACCAATGTTTCCAGATAATCCACTGCTTCCTGTACTGTTCGGATATTTGCCACTTCAGACTGTTCAACCTCCACATCAAACTCGTCCTCGATCTCGCCCAGCATACTCATAAAGTCAAAGGAAGTAAACCCCAGATCCTCTATGAAACGTGACTCGGGATGGATATCTTCCGGCTCTATTTCAACATAATTGCAGATGATATCTGCCAGTCTTTCAAACATGATCGTTCTCCTTTTCTATACTTATACCAACCTGATGATCTCCCCGATCGTCAGATCCGGATTTTCCGTACCTTTGAACATGATCCTGCAAAGGTAATAATACAGATATTCCAGCTCTTCTCTTGAATATGCCCTGATCTGATGTTCAAAGTTAAAGTCCAGCCCGTTATCCTCCGGGCGGTGCATAACCGTCAGGTAGACGCCCTGCGGGCACGTGCCGTTCGGATACCATTTCGTCTTATAACGGATATCGCCCAGCTGATCCAGACCTTTCTCCCTGAGGGTGAGCGGCTGATAGGTCAGTGAGATCGGCTCATACGTAAGCCCCGGGGCCGGCTGCGGATACAGTTTCGACCGATATGCAAAGTATGATGTCGGATCATAATTTGCATGGCGGAATATCTCGTTTTGTTTGTCACGGATTCCACAGACTCCGTCGATAAACTTCATATCCTCGGAAAAGACCGTACGGACCGGGAAAGAATGGATCCTTGTCCCGCCTGATTTTTTCTCTTTCAGCGTAGCGCGTCTTGCGATGGCGTTGTTGATGGATACGTCCTCAAAACCGTTCATCTTCTGATAGTATGTACGGAGTCCTATGAGGATCAGGCAGGCAAGCGACACATGATATTTCTCACAGAAGTCCATCAGCCGCTTTGTGGGCTCTTCCTCCAGATGGAAGATATCAAGAGAGGATTTCGTGTCGTCCGACGAATTAAACGCAGAACGAAGTTTTGTATCATTGAACATCGCCCTTGCCGCCTCCAGCCTGTCGGTTCCGTGGATACCGCAGTAGACCGGCTCGCCTTTCCCTATCTCTTTCTCAAAGAAAGCGATATCTCTCTGCTGCGCTTTGCTCCCCGCCTCATAGGCAAGGTCTTTCTGAAGCTGCTCTATATAGGAGCACATATCTTTCGGGTACGGGACTCCTTCGTACTTGGCATTACAGTACAGTTCGATAATATCTTTCAGGAAGCAGATCAGCGACTGTGCATCCACAGTCATATGCTGTCCGAGGAAATAGACGCCGTTGAACCCGTCGGGCATCTTGATCATAACTACGCGGGACATCCGGGAATCTTCCATCTTAAATGGAACAGTCGTCCACTTCTGCATAATAGCCTCGGCCTCTTCCATCGTTTTACCGGAAAAATCGGCAAACTCAATATCCTGCTCCTCCGGATCCGCCACATACTGGTACCACGTTCCCTCTTCATCCTTTGCAAAGCGGACGCGCATCCCCTCGCTTCTTGCATATGCCTCATTGATCGATCTTTTTAACTGGTCCCAGTCCAGTTCCACCTCGATAGTCAGGCTCGTCCCGATATTGAGAACCGACATGTCGGGGCAGTGCGGCGCATAGTAGAGATGGAATTTCTGTGCTACGGTAAGCGGATACACCTTGTGGCCTTTTCTTGTCCTCATCATTGCATGATCCCTCCGATGAATGAATCCAGAGCGCCCTCGTAGGCCTCCATGTCCTTGTAATAACTCTCTCCGTGGCCCGCATCCCTGACTATCAGTTTCGTTTTCGGTGAAGCGCAGTTTTCATAGATTTCCCCGCACATCCGGCAGGGGACAAATACGTCTTTTTCACCGTGGATAAAGAGGATCGGAACTCCGGCCTTTCTGACTTCTCTTGCTGCATTGCACTCATCCAGCCCGTATCCCGCGTTCCGCTTATTTATCTTATCCGCGATCTGGATCATCGGAAATGCAGGGAGATGATACATACTGTGAAGCACATGTGTAAATACGTCTTTCGCCGACGTGAACGCACAGTCCGACACAATCCCCTTAACCTGAGGCGGCAGTTTCAGTCCGCTCATCATGCAGACTGTAGCGCCTCCCATGGAATTGCCGTGAAGCAGGATCCGGGCGTCATCTCCGATCTTATCTGTCATCCATCTGACCCATCCCATCCCGTCCAGACGATCCATGGTCCCGAAACCGATATAAGTCCCCTCGCTCTCTCCGTGGGCTCTCTCATCGATCAGGAGCATACGGAATCCATGTTTCAGATAATAATATGACAGGCTGCCGTAATCACTTAGCCCCCTGCTTGTATACCCGTGGAAACAGATCACCGCCTTGTCTGAACCATCCCCCTCAAAATATGTACCGTGCAGTTTCAGACCGTCATGGGAAGTGATCCACACGTCCTCGTGCGGCTGTTCCATCATCCAGTCATGCCGTTCGTGCATGAGCGGAAAGTATTTTTCCCAGTCCACGCCCGACATCCTGATCGTGCGCTCGGTTTTCGCATTGTAACGTTTCATGGTCCTTTTGTAAAAGTATGCCGTTCCGCCGGCTTCCGCCGCGGCCAGAAGTCCCAGGACAGCCGCAGTCCCTTTTAGTAATTTTCCCATTTACTCACCTGCTTTTCTTTTTGCTTTTGAGCAGATCTTTCAGTTTCAACGCTTTATCGATATCTCCCTCGACTTTCAGTTTTCCCAGCGTCACCGCGAGAATCGGATCTGTCTTCCCCTCCGCGATCCTGAACAGCGTCTCTGCCGTACAGGTAAACATCGCGTCGCGGTCAAAATACTCATAGGGCTCCACATAGAGCCGGCCGTCTTTTACCTCGGCGTAGAAGATCCCCTCTGCCTCGCCGGTAATATTAAACTGATACGCCAGATGCTCGTGGATATCGCTCACATCCGCTCCCATCAGCATCTCCTTAACCTTTGAAAACATATCTGCGTAGGTCATAAACATCCTCCTTTTCGACCTCTGTTGTCGATTTTCGACCATCAGTCTTCTTCTTTCTCCTGTCAGAGATCACCTTTCCCATCCGCTCCCCCGGCAGACTGACCGCCCGGCATGATCGTATAATGTTGTCGGAAACTCTCTCCTGGCGCAGCTTTATTAACGTTCGGCTTCTCTGAAAGTTCTTTATCGAATCCCACATCATCGCATCTGCCCATCCACGGTTCCAGACAGATGAACGGCGCGTCTTTCACAGACCAGATACCAAAGTTCGGAAAACCTTTGCATTTCATTCCCACATAAGGCGTGCCGTCTTTCCGGCAGATCCATACTTCCTCGATCTGTCCGTTATCAAAGATCAGTGCGTCATTCTCGAACATCTCTTCCGTCACCGGGCAGCACTCGTCTTTTAGTTCCAGCTTATACACTTTCGACGGATCTGCGGCCGCCTCATCCATATCGATAAGGATGTATTCAAGCGAGTCTTTCCCCGGAAATCTCAGTATGTAGTCTTCTTTTTTCTCGTCTTTACCGGCGAACCTGAACGCAGGGTGTCCCCCGATCGTAAAGTATATCTCCCCGTCGCCGGTATTTCTCACTTCCCAGTCCACACGCAGGGCGGCCTCTTCCAGCGTATACGTAATGATCAGTTCAAACTCAAACGGGTAGACTTCTTTTGTCTCCTCAGTAGATGAGAAGAGAAAAGACGCCTGATCCGTTTTCTGGCTGATACATTTAAAACTGTTGTCTCTGGCAAATCCATGTTGAGAAGTCGGATACTGTACGCCGTCTATCAGCACAGCGTTGCGCCATGTCTTTCCCACGTTCGGGAACAGGATCGGCGAATGGCGCTTCCAATATGCGGGGTCTGCCTCCCAGAGTATCTCCGTACCATTTTTTTTGTCATAGATCCTTGTCACTTCCGCGCCCATCTCTGATATTTCCACGCAGAGTCTTCTGTTTTCAAGTTTCATGGCCTTCCCTCCTTATTTCATCTGATCTGCCGCTTTTCCTCCTGCTCTTATATGACCTCCGTACTACTGCGCACTGTCGCTCTGCTCTACCAGAGTACACTCATCTACCAGATAGTCCGCCACAGCGTCCTGCAGGATCTGTGCTCTGAGCGCGTCTTCTCCCACTTCCCCGGCAAATGACTCGACGTCGTCATATCCTGACTGTTCTGCATATTCAGCCATCCGCTCTTCGTATTCTTCTTCCGACGGCTCCAGATTCTCTTTCTCCGCAACCAGTTTCACAGCCTCCTGCAGCGCTACTGTCTGCTCCGCATACTCCTGAGCCTGAGTGTTGAACTCATCTTCCGTCGTCTCCATATAAGTCTCAAGGAATTCACCCATCTCCATGCCGTACAGTTCCGCCGTCTGTGTATACACTGCGGTGTATCTGTCTTTCTGCTCGTTTATTGCGTCCTCAGGATATTGTTTTACTTCTGTGCTGCCCAGGAGCGCGTCCAGCACAGATGTCCTCATCTCCGAGCGGGCGGTCTCTTCGACAGTCTCTTCCAGCATGGAGCGTATCTCCTCTCTGTATTCGTCCACAGTTTCTGACTCTTCACTGTTCTGCTGCACCCATTCGTCGGTAAGCTCCGGGACAGTATCTGTCTGGATCGAGTTGAGCACGATGTGGAAATCTGCCACCACACCTGCCATATCCGGGTTCAGGCTGTATTCCTCGGGGAACTGGACTGTAATGTCAAACTCATCTCCCGTGTTGTGACCTACTATCTGCTCTTCAAATCCCTGGTAATCTTCTGTCGCTCCTATGAACGAATTGCTCCCAAGCTGCAGCTCAGCGCCCTCCTCAGAGCCTCCGTCGAACGCCTCCCCGTCGATAGTTCCGGTATAGTCGATATTTACGATATCTCCTGTCTGGGCCGCGCGGTCTGTGACCTCTTCTCTTTCACCGTAGATCGAAAGATTGCTCTCTATCACCTGCTCCACCTCGTCATCCGTCACTTCTGTCTGCTGCGGCTTTGACACCTGCAGTCCTTTGTACTGAGTCACTGTTACATAGTCGTTGGACAACTCTGAGGTACATCCGCTGAGAGTTGCTGCCATAGCTGCCGCAAGCATCACGCCTGTAATCTTCTTTTTCATAGTTCTTCTCCTCTTTCTGTTTGTTTTGTATGATCTTTTTATGACCCTCGGTTGTTATCTTTAAAGCAATGGTGACAGAAGTCTTGAGAACTGTTCTTTTCCTTTGATGACCAGACTTCTCTCATCATAAACTTTTCTTGTGACATGCGTACACTGTGTCATGTCATTTTCAAATGCGCGTTCCAGCCGCTGCACGGTACGTTCGCTGTAGATCACGGCGTTCACTTCAAAGTTGAGCCCGAAACTCCTGATATCCATGTTCGCCGTCCCCACGCACGCCACCATACCGTCCACGCACAACGTCTTTGCATGCAGGAAACCGTTATTGTACACATAACATTTGGCCCCGGCAGCCACCATATCGCCGACGTAAGAATATGTTGCCCAGTATACAAACGGATGGTCCGGTTTGCAGGGCACCATGATGCGCACGTCGATCCCCGAGCGGCTCGCGATCTTCAGTGCGTCCAGTATGGAATCATCCGGTATAAAATATGGCGTCTGCAAATAGACATGGTCTTTTGCACTGTGTATCAGACGGAGATAATTGTCATGTATCGTCTTGATCTGGGAGTCCGGCCCGCTCGATATAATCTGCACCGGATCTCTGCCGTGTCTTATATACTGGGGTATCTCGAACAGCGTGTCCTCAAGGAAGAGGTTCTCCTTTGCCGCATAATTCCAGTCCAGCACAAATCTCACTGCGAGCGAAGTAACTGCCGCGCCTTCGATGCACAGATGTGTATCGCGCCAGTAGCCGAATTTCTTGTCCCGGCCGAGATACTCTCTGCCCACGTTAAATCCGCCAACGAACCCGATCCGGCCGTCTATGACGACGATCTTTCTGTGATTACGGTAATTTACACGGAGCTGCAGTTTTCCTAATAATGCCGGGAAGAATTCCGCCACCTGGATCCCCTCTCTCTCCAGACGCGCCCAGTCTCTGTTCTTCATCGTCCGGCAGCCCATGCTGTCAAAAAGCACTCTGACCTCAACGCCCTCTCTCGATTTCTCAATAAGGACTTTCTCTATCTCCTGCCACAGTTCATCGTTTCGTATGATATAGTACTGTACGTGAATATATCTCTCTGCCTGCCGCATCTCCTCGATGAGAGCGCGGAACTTCGCCTTGCCGTCCGTGTAGATGCGTACGTCGTTATTGTCTGTCAGAACCGCCTCGCCTGCTTCAAGATTATATAGTATCAGATCCCTGAAACGGGCCATCTCGGGATTCGCAAGTCTCAGACGCTTGTGATAGATCGTCTCTTCCTGCCGCCGTACGGCGTATTTCAGCTCTCCTTCGATCTCTTTCGCTTTGAACATCCGGCTCTTATGGAAATCCTGCCCGATGACAAGATAAAGGATAAAGCCGAGGATCGGTATAAAATACAGCAGAAGAAGCCAGGTCCATACCGTCTGCGGAGATCTCCTCTGGAAGAATACGATGATCAGTGCAAAGAGGACGTTTATAATGACGATGTTGTCCATAATAAAGGCGTACACCACCACTACTCCGTTCCAAATCATTTCTGCCATAGATCAAACTCCTTTTTCCATATAACGCCTGCTGCGGCGCTACTATAACAGTATACTCGTTCTCCCCTCAAAAAGTAAACCCTAAATCCACTTATTATCTTGCACTTGCTTTAAAACAATGTTAAAATACTATGTGCGCAATCGCAGCAATAGTAAGATTTAGGAGGGTTCTGACATGAGTCCATTCACCATTGTGATGATCGTCATACTCGTGGTCCTTATCATCGCATGCATCGCACTGTACATCTTCGGGAGGAAAGCCCAGAAGAGACAGGCTGAGCAGCAGGAGCAGATGGATGCAGCGGCACAGACGATCAGCATGCTCGTCATCGATAAAAAGAAAATGAAGCTGAA
>CALWAR010000031.1 GCA_944375765.1 uncultured Mediterraneibacter sp.
GTCTCAGATCATGGATCCTGATGCGCTTTACTCCTGCTTTCTCTGATCCCCTTGTCATCTCATAATGCAAAAAGCCTTTTGTCAGGTGAAAAATGCGGTCAGCAGGAAGCTCGCTGCATAAGTTGTTAGTGTAATCTTTTAGTTCTTCACACAGAAAATCCGGCATGACCACATCCCGCTTGCTCTTCGGTGTTTTCGGATCGGTGATGATATCCTTTCCTGCCAATCGCTGATATGATTTTGTTACCCGGATGACCTTATTGTCAAAATCAATGTCCTGTTTCGTCAGTGCCAGCAGTTCTCCCAGGCGCAGCCCGCACCAGTAAAGTATCTGGAACGCTTCATAAGAATATGGTTTGTCTTTCACTTCTGCAATGAATTTCAGGTACTCCTCCTTTGTCCAGAAGAGCATTTCCTCCGATTTCCCTTTCCCAAGAGGTCCTGCTTTCACGACCGGGTTGCTCTTCAGCTCATAGAACCGCACCGCATGGTTGAAAAGAGCGCTCAGCTCCGACTGTAGAGTCTTCAGATAAGTAGGCGCATAAGGCTTTCCTTTCGCGTCACGGTAAGCGATCTGTTTATTTTGCCACTGAATGATATCAGTTGGTCGGATATCCCGCATTTTCTTATCTTTAAAAAACGGCAGCAGCTTTGTTCGCAGGATATGCTCTTTTGTCAGCCATGTAGTAGGTTTCAGCTTCGGCTTCATATCTCTGGTGTAAGCTTCCACAAATTCCCCAAAAGTCATATCCAGGTCATCCGCTTCTTTCATACGAAAATGATGTTCCCATTCCAATGCCTCTTTTCTGGTTTTAAACCCCCGTTTCACTTTCCTGCAGTTCTTCCCGGTCCAGTCATAATAGTGAAACGACACATACCAGGTTCCACGCTTTTCATCTTTGTATGCAGCCATAGTTGTACTCCTTTCTTTCAGCATTAATGTCAGTATATCAGATTTATCAAAAGCTGTCCTTGATTTCCACTGAGTGTTCCGGCCGAAAGCCTCCATTCCTTAAATAGGTATCATAAGAGTATCACTGCATATAGTAATGATCATATTCGTCTATATATACAGGTTTTTAGTGCTATATTTATCATCATTCAATCTCTCTTGTACAGACAGCAGAGGGTGCTCTGACAGAAGTTCACTCCATGCTGAACCGTATGGTAGAGCTGTCTATCCAGTCTGCAAACGGAACATATGATGATGACGTTGACCGTGCAAACCTTCAGGCTGAGGTTGAATCTCTTACGCAGGAGATTAATCGTATTTCCCAGTCCACAAACTTCAACGGCATCAACCTGTTGGATGGTACTTACGGAGATGGCGTATCAAGTTCAGGAGTTCTTCAGATTGGTGACACTGCTGAGACTTTCAACCAGCTTACAGTATCAATTGCTTCAACAAGCGCAGCAAGTCTGGGAATCGATGGCATCAATATTAACACACAGGCAGGCGCTACAGCAGCTGTTGATCTGATCAGAACAGCTATTAATATTGTATCTTCTATCCGTGGTGATCTCGGTGCTATCCAGAACCGTCTGGAGCACACGATCAACAACCTGAGTGTTCAGACAGAGAACATCACCGCAGCAGAGAGCCGCATCCGCGACGTAGATATGGCAAACGAGATGATGGCTTACACGAAGAACAACATCCTGGTACAGGCTTCACAGGCAATGCTTGCACAGGCAAACATGGTACCGCAGGGCGTCCTTCAGTTATTACAGTAAGCGGGAACTTTTCAGACTCCCATCCCACCATGGGATGGGGGTTTTTCTTATGGAAAATGCCAGAATCTTCCATAAGAAAAACTTTCTGGAGAAGAGAGCAAAGGGAAAAGAGAAAGGCAGGATGCAATGTCAGCCCAGAAGAGACAAGCACGATTATCACAGTGTATGATCGTGAAAGATGAAGAGGACAATATACGGCGTGCCCTTTCCTGGGGACAGGCGATCATGTGGGAACAGATTGTAGTGGACACAGGGAGCACAGACCGGACAATAGAGATCGCACAGGAGATGGGTGCGAAAGTGTTCCATTTTGAGTGGTGCGATGATTTTTCGGCAGCGAAGAATTATGCCATTGAACAGGCATCAGGAGACTGGATCGCCTTTCTGGACGCAGATGAATATATGCAGGAAGCGGACGCGGAGAGGCTGTTGCAGATACTTTGTGAAGTAAAGTCCAATGAAACAGAGACAGAAGCGCCTCACTTTATCCGATGTGCGTGGGTGCAGGTCAACGGGGACGGAAGTCCTTTTTCTGCGTCTGTACAGGATCGGATCTTCCGCAATATTCCTGAGATCCGCTATCATGGCCGCATCCATGAGCAGATCTCACTTCCTGACGGGGAAGCCATGATCTGTCAGGATGAGCAGAAAAAACTGTCCATCTGTCATACAGGATATGTCCCGGCTGTCATGAAAGAAAAGAAAAAATGGGAGAGGAATATCCGACTCCTCAAGCGGGAGATAGAAGAAACCCCGGACAACAGCACTTCCTGGTCCTATCTGGGGGATGCGTACAGCGGTCTTGGAGAGGTGCAAAAGGCGGCAGAGGCGTATAAAAAGGCGCTGTCCCCATCTTTTGAGGGCAACGTGAGCCGGTGGGGACGTATGAATGCAGGCAAGAACCTCCTGAAAATATATGCAAATAATCCGGCTCTTGCAGGCTCAGATGAGGAAGCAGAAGAGACAGCAAAAAAAGTGGGATACCCTGCAACAGATAACCCGGATGTTTATTTCTTTGTGGGACTTTACTACATGAACCGGAGGGACTATAAGCGGGCTTATCACGACATGAAGAGGGCGGTCGAGCTTCTGGAAGTGTACCGGGGAGACGATGTCATCTATCTGAAAGGGAATCTGGAAAAGGTATATGTCTGGCTGGCAGGGCTCTGTCAGCAGTTGATTCTGCCGGCAGATGAACTGCATTATGCCGTTCTGGCTTTGCGGAAAAACCGGTATCTGGACAAGGTGCTGTGTGAGGTGCTTCTGCTTCTGAAAAAAGAAGACAGGCAAGAGAACCAGACAGAGACAGCCTGGAAACTACTGTTCGAAATTTATGACATGAGAAATGTGAAAGACATTCTGTTCCTCTATAAATGTGTCAGGATCGCGGGCTACCCTGCTCCTGCGGACCGACTGCTCGCGACCCTGCCGACTGATATCAGAGACAGCCTGCCGGGACATTAGCAGACATATGGCACGGTATCATTACAGTCTGAGAGGAGATTATACGATTGGGAAGAAAGATTAAGAAAAGTATCCGAGTATCACAATGTATGATTGTCAAAAATGAAGAAAAAAATATCCGGCGGGCGCTCTCATGGGGAAAGGAAATCGTCAGCGAACAGATTGTCGTAGATACTGGAAGCACGGACCGGACAGTGGAGATTGCGGAAGAATTGGGGGCAAAGGTCTACCATTTTAAGTGGATCAATGACTTTTCTGCGGCGAAAAACTATGCGATTGAACAGGCGTCGGGAGAGTGGATCGCATTTCTTGATGCGGATGAATATTTTGACCAAAAGAGTGCGGAGAGACTGCTTTCTGTCCTGCAGAAAGCGGAAAAAATGAAACAGGAAGGAAAGTTGGTCCATGCAGTACGGTCCACGCTTGTGAATGTCAATGACAGTGCAACGGCAGGCGTGACATTTCAGCAGGACAGAGTATTCAGAAATGATCCGGAATTGAGATATGAGAACAAGATACACGAGGCGCTGCGTTTATCAGGGAGTCAGAACTATGGATTCCTCGATGCATCCGATGAACTGGTGATCCTTCATACCGGATACACTTCAGAAGCATATGAGCGCACCGGAAAAAGGGAACGAAATATCCAGATGTTAAAAAAGGAGCTAAAAGATAATCCTGAGGATGTTCAGATACTGTCTTACCTCGGCGATGTTTACCTGACAGAGCGCAGGTTTGATCAGGCAAAAGAGTATTATCGCAAGGCAATGACCTATGGTCTGGAAAAAGGAGAGGAAAAAACCAAGGCACATACTATCCGCTCAGTTGCGTTGCTTCTGATGTTGTATGCAAGAGAATCAGATCCTGAACAAGAAGAGGAAGTAAAAGAACTCTACAAGGTATGTACAGATCTTTACAGTGCTTTTCCGGACGGCACCTACTATTTTGGCGCATGGCTGTATCAGAACAAGCGTTATGAAGAGGCGAAGAAATATCTGGAGTCTGCCCTTGATAAATTAAAATGGTATAAGGGAAATATCCCCCTGTATATGACGGCTGACCTGAAACTTGCCTATGCTCAACTTGCAGATACCTGCCGTCATCTTGATGAGAACGAGGAGGCGGTCCGATATTGCGTGATGGCTCTTGGAGTCAGCCGATACTACACAGAGGCACTTGTCATGCTCCTAAGTCTCTTAAAGAGAGAGGAAGACGAATCCAGGACCGCCGCAGGGACATGGGGTCTCCTTTCCCAGTTGTATAACATATCCTCTCTAAAAGACCAGATGATGATACTAAAAGGAGCAAAACTGACACATTTCTCCACCCTTGAAGAGCGAGTGTATGCAGTAATGCCAGAGGCACAGCGCCGTACGGTGCAGGAAGCGCTGGCAAAACAGCTAAGGTAAAAAAACGGATAAGATTGATACTGAAAGGATATATCACTAATGAAAAAAGTCAAGAGAGAGATCAGACTGTCACAGTGTATGATTGTAAAAAATGAAGAGAAAAATATCCGGCAGGCTCTCTCCTGGGGAAAGGGACTTATGTGTGAACAGATCGTGGTAGATACGGGAAGTATGGATCAGACGGTACAGATTGCAGAAGAAATGGGGGCAAAAGTTTTCCAGTTCCAGTGGTGTGATGACTTTTCCGCAGCAAAGAACTATGCCATCGATCAGGCAGGAGGGGAATGGATTGCGTTTCTTGATGCAGATGAATATTTTACGGCAGAAAGTGCAGGAAAAATCTTTTCTGTGATCCAAAAGGCAGAGGATGAAACACGCAGTGGCAAAGGATGGCAGGCGATCTTGGTGAAAATGGTCAATATCCAGAATGGAAAGCTGGGATCATCCGGACAGCATGTCCGCATTTTCCGCAACGATCCTCACTTAAGATATGAGAATCGAATCCACGAAGTACTAAAATATAGCGGGCAGGAACAGGTTCGCGCTTATGACGCCCGTGAAGAACTGATTATCTACCATACAGGTTACAGCCAGGAAGCCTATAAAAGAACTGGAAAAACTCAAAGAAATATAAGACTGTTGGAAAAAAACCTTAAAGATAATCCCAGAGATGCGGAGTCCCTTGCGTATCTGGGGGATTCATATCTATCAAAAGAACAGTATGACAAGGCAAAAGAATGCTTTCACCGGGCACTTAAATATGGCGAGGAGGATAAGAAAATCCCTCCAAAAGAGATTCTCCGTATCCTGTCTATGCTGCTGATACTTTATGCAAGGGAGTCGGACCCTAAAGATGAAAAGACGGTTCGGGAATTATATGGGAAATCCAGGGAGATCTACAGGGACCATCCCGATCCGGATTATTATTTTGGAGCATGGCTATATCAGAACAGGCACTACAAAGAGGCAGAAGGATATTTAAAAAATGCTTTGGAAAAGTATAACAGCTACCGCGGAACACTCTGGGTATATATGTCTGGAAATCTAAAATTGTATTTTGCCCAGCTGGCTGACTGTTGTCGACAGTTGGAAAAGAAAGAGGACGTGATCCGATATTCTGTAATGTCACTGGGAGTAGACAGATATTATACAGAGTCTCTTGTCATGTTTCTGAATATTATGAAAGAAGAAGATGGAGAAGCAGAGACAGCCAGCAAAAGTTGGGAAATACTTTCCCAGCTGTACAATATGTCCTCTCTAAAAGACCAGATGACAGTACTAAAAGGCGCGAAGCTGACCCTTTTTCTGTCCCTGGAAAATCGGGTATACAATGCTATGCCGGCAGAACAGCGGCGTGCAGTACAGGAAGCGCTGTCAGAAAAATAGAGGAGAGAAAAGCAGATGAGGAAAGCCCAGAAAACACAGATTGAAGAAACCTTTTCCCTGATGGGAAAAGTACATGAAGAGATCAGAAAACAGATATCGGAAGGAAACCGGGAGGCTGCCATGCAGCTCTTAAACGACTGCCAGGAGG
>CALWAR010000032.1 GCA_944375765.1 uncultured Mediterraneibacter sp.
TCTGGATATATAGTTTCTGACCAGTCCTATATCGGGGAATGGTCTGTTAAGGTTACCCTTTTTGCTCTGTTGTAATAAATTTAACTTTTTTCATATCACCTCTTGACATTTCTTAGCTGGACTTTCATGGTGTTTAAGCTTCTGGGTTACTCTGAAAATCGACTATTAGATTGTATCCCATAGCAGAAAGGATTCTTTCTGCATCTTCAAAACCGAAATTTTTCTTGTTTAATATTTTGGTTAGTCCTTGCGGTTTGATGTTCATTTTATCGGCAATTTCACGTTGAGATATCCTGTTTTCGAGCATGAGCTTTTTTATTTCAATAACAATTTGCTCATTATCTTTGTATATTATTGGCATAATGACGCCTCGCTTTCTGTTTTGATTATAACGATAAGCAGGTTATAAATCAACCTGTTAAACATAAAAATAATAAAAAAATAAAAAAAGCATTACAAAAGAGTTGATATATAACCTCAAAAGGGTTATGATATAATCAAAATAAAGGTAAGGCAAACGAACAGACCGAAAAGCTGCGAAGCTGTGTGTTTTCAATGGGTTTAGTGCGAATTATTTTTACCTGTCAGAACTGAAAATGGGATATGTCACTGCATAATTTCAGGCAGTTCTTTTCAGCAGAGGTATCTTTGATTTACTTTAAATGACTTCTTCGGGTTACATATTCAATGAGAGCATCTTTAGAGATCTGCCAGCGGTTTCCTTCCCGGATAAGATTAAGTAGAGCGTTGTATTACAAATGCTATACTGGCTAATGAAGCTGGAAAGCTGGGTGAAAGCAGATAAAATTCAGGAGTGCACATTTCTATTTGCGTTATATGAGCGTTTTAAGTATCATCAGCGCAGGCAGGAGATTCTTGCGGAGAATGAGCATTACCGGGTATCCTGGAAAACCGTGAGCTGCAACCGTCTGGACGGGAAACGCCTAAAGGAAGAACAGCCGGAGATTTATGAGAAATACCGCAGGGAGCCGGTGAGCCGACGGTTTACGGTTAAAGCGGCATAAAATAAACGGATCATGCGGGCGGCGGGGAGTCCTGCCGCCTGCGGGAAAGGAAAAATGAAGATCAGGGAGAGACTGTTATATTAGCTGATTAAAAAAGTATGGGATGCATCTTGAAATGAGAAAAAGAATCCTGTTCTGATATTGGAAAAGGGACTATGAAAAGAAAATGGGATTCGGTATAATACAGATAGAAGTCTGTAAAACGGAAAGCATGGGAAAAGAGGTGACAGTATGCCAGAGGGGATTTTCAGGCAGATTCGGATATTGATATTGCGATTATTATGAGAGAAGAAGATATAGACGAGGAAACCAAAGAGAAGTTTTTTAAGTGGTCTATAGAAAAAACATGGAACGCCAACAGGGGTGAGAGAATATGCAAAAATATTTGGAAAGAAATGCTTATAATCAACTGCTTAAGTGGAAACAAAGAGCAAATCATGCTACTCTGGAAGTTTCAGGCGCCCGTCAGGTCGGCAAGACGTATATTGTAAATAAGTTTGCTGATGAACAGTATAAAAGGAAAATTTATATAAATCTTCTTGATTTTACGGGAGAACTTTTCCTCGAAAAATATGAAGATTTAAGAAATGAGATAAAGAATGGTCTTGTATGTGATAATCCTGTTTATGAATTGATCCGAAGAGTGAACCCGGACTTTGAAGATACGCCGGATACTATTGTGATTATTGATGAAATACAGGAATCAGCCGCAATCTATAACCGGATTCGGGAGTTTACAAGACAACTGAAAAGCGATTTTATTATAACAGGCAGTTATCTTGGACGCATCCTGAATCGTGAATTTAAATATTCTGCGGGAGATTTGGATTCTCTGGAAATTCATACGCTGGATTTCAGAGAATTTTTGCAGGCTTTGGGAGAAGCTGATCTCTATGAAGAACTGGATTTATATGGACAGAGCACAGACGAAGTATATCAGAAATTATCCGAGTATTATAGGGTGTATACAAAGATTGGCGGTTATCCTGCCGTTGTCCTAAGGTATTTGGAGTCAGGCTCGATAGAAGAAGCGAATACGGAACTCTTAAAAATCATTAAGCTGTTTACAAATGAGAGCAAGCGGTACTTTGATGATATACTGGACGATGAGATATACGATAATATTTTTTCCAGTGTGGCACGCGTGCTTGTGAAAGAGAAAAAAGGTTTTGACGAGGAAAGTTTCAGCGAAGAATTGCAGAATATCGTAGTAAAGGATTATTCAAGTAATATAAGCAAAGCGTCAGTAAATCGTGCGATCGACTGGCTGTACAGTTCCGGTATTATCGGTTTTGCAGGTAAGATCAAAGACTGCAATATATTGGATTTTAAACCGAAGTCACGCTGCTATTTTATGGATGTAGGTCTGACAAGCTATTTTCTGATTCACATTGGCTGTTCTGAAAGCGATGTGTCAGGAATCGTGAATGAGAACTTTGTCTTTCTTGATCTGAAAAGAAGAATTGTTCCTCCGAGTGAGATCGCGCTGGAAACCCCGGCGTTTGCTACATTGGGAGACGGAGAAGTAGATTTTTATGCGAAGTCGCTGAAAACACAGAAAACCTGCGCGATTGAAGTAAAGAGTGGAAAGAACCCAGGTAAGACGATAAAAGATATTCTGGAGAGAAAAAAAGCAGATTGTGTTATGCTGGCGAAAGGGAATACACATGGAGGTGTGAAAGATAATATATATACCATTCCGGTATATGGAATTGGAAAGTTTGATTTCTGAATGAGGGGAATCGTCCGGAAAATTCGTTACGTTGTTAAAGGAGGATGTTAATAATGCCAGAGTCAAAAAAGCGGCAGGAAAAGTTTGAAAGATTCTGGAAACTGATTCAGAACCGGGCTGAAAAGGAAGAATCGAGATTCTTCATGGAATGTGGAGAGGGCAGAGAATTTGAAACAGATGAGATGTTCGGGGAAGATATTTCCGGGTGGCTGGTTCCCGGGGATCAGGCGGATGATTTCAATAAGGAGTGGAGAAAAGAGGTTCCACATTTAGATGCCTGGGCGGATTGTGTTTGCATTGCAGAGTGGACTCGGTCAGGTGATCAGATAGATGTACATTTCATGAGATATTGATGCTGCTCATTATGGCATTGCTGACATTCTTTTCACGTTTATCAGATAGTGCTTTGAGGCATAGAAAACCACCCTCTAAACTTTAGACGGTTTCAGGGTGGTAATTCTATTAGATTCCTAAAGACCTCCCCGTCTATGATTGATAAATCCATTTTCGCATATGTTGTATAAAAAAGCTTCGTTGACACGAGATATGGTATTAGATTATAATAAGAGCAATGACCCTGTCGGCTCCTGCCATACAGGGCCCGCAATGCTGCCATGCCGGATACACTGGCTGATCCTGCATGCATTTTAATATAACGGAGGCTTAAATATGCAGAAAAAACTTGGCGCCGGCGAGGTCTTTGCCATTCTTCTCGGTGCGATCATAGGATGGGGTTCTTTCATGCTCCCGGGAAGCCAGTTCCTTTATAATTCCGGTGTGATCAATACGTCGATCGGCCTGTTTTGCGGAACGATGGCGATCATTGTCATCGAGAGGAGTTACTGGTACATGCTCCAGCAGGACATTGACGAGGGCGGAGAATTTTCCTACATACTGATCTTCATGGGCAGGAAAAATGCTTTTATTGTCGGATGGTTCCTGTTTCTTGCTTACTTAAGCCTTGTACCTCTGAACGCAACGGCTTTTCCGCTCGTGATAGATAAGCTTTTCCCGGGGATCCTGAACGTCGGATATCTCTATACTATTGCCGGAGATCCGATCTATCTGGGCGAGGCGCTGGTTTCGGTCCTGATCATCCTGTTCTTCATGGCGTTGAACCTGAAAGGGATCAAACAGTCGGGCAAGGCTCAGTTTGTGATCGTGGCCGCTCTTGTCATCTGCGTCCTTGCTGTGTTTGTTGCGATGCTCTTCCGGGCTGATATGGAGACTTTCCGTGAAAATTATATCGACAACAACAGCTTTAATCTTGGACAGGTTCTTCAGGTTGTGGCGATTACGCCGTTTCTGTTCATCGGATTTGACGCGGTCCCTCAGCTTGTAAAGGATATGGGGATCAGCAGACGCAAGGCGTCCCTGATGGCGGTGACTTCACTGCTGATCGGGATGGGCTGTTATATACTTTTAAATTTTACTACGGCGCTTGCATACGGTCCTGAAGAGGCGAAATCTCTGGACTGGGCTCTGGGAAGCGGAGTGCTCGAACATCTGGGGCTGATCGGATTTCTCATGCTCGTCATAGCGCTGGGAAGCGCCGTGTCCGGCGGGATCAACGGATTCATGATCTGCTCGACAAAACTGATCTGTTCTATGGGGAGGCAGAACATCCTGCCGCGCCAGGTCGGCAGGATCACAGAACGCGGAATCCTGAGAAATGCGATCCTTGCTGTTTCGGCGATCAGCATATTTGCCTGCTTTTTCGGCAGGGAAGTGGTTATCTGGATCGTAGATATGTGCTCTTTTGGCGCGGCGGTTACTTATTTTTATGTGTGCCTGAATACCTGCCGGATCGCCAAAAGCAAACCTGACCGGATCCTGGGGATCATCGGAGCCATGCTCGCTTTTCTGTTCATGCTCCTGCTCATCGTCCCATCCAGCCCGGCAGCGCTGAGTACGCCGGCGCTGATCTTTCTCAGTGTCTGGATCGCCGTGGGGGCATACTTCTTTATCCGTATGTCGCTGGCTGATAAAAGAAAGCAGAGCAGATCATAACAGTCTGCTTTACTTAATATAATCCAAAGGAGGAAAACAAATGAAATATGTAGTTGTTGGAGGAGTGGCAGGCGGAGCAAGTACAGCGGCCCGTCTGAGACGACTGGATGAACAGGCGGAGATCATTATGTTTGAAAAAGGACCTCACGTATCATTTTCAAACTGCTGTCTGCCGTATCGTCTGAGCGAACAGGTAAACGCCAACGATAAGCTCGTACTGATGAGCCCGGAACAGTTTGCGTGCCAGTACAATATCGAGGCGCGCGTCTCCAATGAAGTGCTCTCGATCGACAGAGCCGGGAAAAAAGTCAGAGTAAAGAATCTTGCGGACGGGAAAGAATATGAGGAAAGCTATGACAAGCTGATCCTTGCGCCCGGTGCAAATGCCATCATACCAAATGTAAAAGGCATTGAAAGCGCAAATATTTTTGTCGTTAAAAATGTTGTTGACATTGCAAAGCTGTATTCTTTCCTGAAAGAAAAAGATGTGAAGAAAGTCTCTGTAGTCGGAGGCGGGTTCATTGGCGTCGAGGTGGCCGAAAATCTGACAGACGCAGGATACAAGGTGTCTCTTGTCGAGGCAATGCCTCAGATCCTGAGGACGTATGACTATGACATGGTCCAGATCCTCCACAAAGAAATGATGGACAAGGGCATTGACCTGTTCCTGGGCGACAAAGCGGTAGAGTTCAGAGGCTCTGATCTGGCTCTGGAATCAGGGAAAGTCGTTGAGGGAGAAGCTGTCGTCATGGCTGTCGGCGTGACGCCCGATTCCCGGCTGGCGAAAGACGCCGGCCTCGAATTAAACAGCCGCGGGGCGATCAAAGTGGATCCAAACTATCGTACAAGCGATCCTGACATTTATGCCGTCGGCGATGCGATCGAGGTGTTCAATGCACTGACGCATAAACCGACGATGCTTCCGCTTGCAGGCCCTGCTCAGAAAGAGGCAAGGGCCGCGGCAGACCACATCTATGGGCGGCCGGTGCGAAACACCGGATTTATCGGCTCAAGCTGCATCAAAGTATTTGACTACAATGCGGCGAGCACGGGGCTTACAGCCGCACAGTGCGAAGACGAAGGGATCAGCTATGACATTGCATATGTGATTCCGCAGGACAGAGTGGGACTTATGCCGGGAAGCTGCCCGCTCCACTACAAACTGATCTATGAAGTTCCCACAGGCAGGGTGCTCGGGGCGCAGGCGATCTCAAAAGGAGACGCGGCGAAACGGATCGATATTGTCGCAACACTGATCAAGTTCGGCGGCACAGTGGATGATCTCCGGGATCTTGAGCTCTGCTATGCGCCTCCGTTTTCAACGGCAAAGGACGCCGGAAACCATGCAGGTCTGGTCGCATGCAATCTGCTCCAGGGCGTTTTCCGCCAGGTACGCGTTGATCAGGTAAGAGATCTGGTGGAAGCCGGGGCATATATCATCGATGTAAGGGAAGAGAATGAATACGCGCAAGGCCACATCACGACGGCGGTCAATGTCCCGCTCAGCCAGATCAGACAGCGTATGGATGAGATCCCGAAAGACCGTCCGGTCTACCTCCACTGCAGAAGCTCACAGAGAAGCTACAATGCGCTCCTTGCTCTGCAGGGACATGGCTTTGACAATATTTACAATATTTCCGGAAGTTTTCTCGGATTGTGCTTCTATGAATACTTCAATGATGTGAAGCAGGATCGCAAACCTGTTGTCACGGCCTACAATTTTAACTGACAAACAACGGCGTCAGCCTGCCGGATGGCGGGCTGGCTGCCAAAAAACAGAAAGATAAAGGAATGAAAGGAAAATGAAAAAGATCAATAAAACAGAATTTACCATTGGTGTTGTCATACTGGCTGCCGTTCTTCTTGCCGGCGCTGCTTTTCTGAAAGACAGCAGCCTTTTCTACCGTATGCTGGTCGGCCTGGGGCTGGGATATGCCCTCACCCGCGCCTTGTTCGGATTCGCCGGAAGTGCGAACAGAGCCTATAATGCCGGCTCGACAAAACTTCTCAGGGCACTGACTTTTATGTTCTTTATGAGTGCGGTCGTCACGGCTGCTCTCTGCTTTACAGGAGGAGCAGAAAACTATGGGCTCTGGATCAATCAAATCAATCTGGGGCTGATCGTCGGCGGCGTTATGTTCGGCGTCGGTATGGCTTTCTGCATGTGCTGTGCCTCCGGTCTGCTGACAGATCTCGTCGCAGGCCCCTCCAGAGCGTTTATTACCCTGTTTTTCTTTGGGGTGGGCGTTTATATCGGCTTCCCTCTTCAAGTGACACAGGGGTGGGTTACTGATACTCTGGTACACAGCTCGTCCTATGAAACAGGTGTGTTTCTTCCGGATTTCTTTAAGTTTGACGGCATGAACGGTTATCTTGGCGCCATCATCCTGACAGGTATCTTCTGCCTTATCGCGGCAGGACTTGGCAAGGCGTATGAGAACTATCGCCGCAGATCCGGCACATACTCGGGCGTTGACACGGAAATTGAGCAGGAGAAAGAAGAGATTGAAGTCCTGCAGGATCAGTCTGTAGTCCCGGTTCTCTCAGAAACAACGGTGTATCGTTTATTCGCAAAACCATGGACATTGAAGATGGGCGCTGTTGTCATCACGATCCTGTTCGCAACCCTCATGATCGTGACAAAAAGCGGCTGGGGCGCTTCCACACCTTACGGCCTGTGGTTCGGAAGACTGCTCATGCTCTTTGGCGTTCCGGTTGAGACTATCACCGGATTCACGCACCAGGGCGCTGAATCTTTTACGGTTCCGTTCTTCGAAAACGGGATGAACGTGCAGAACACCTGCATCATCGTCGGTTCGCTGATCGCCAGCCTGATGATGGGTATGTTTGCGAAGCAGTTTAAAGAGGGGCTTAAGATCACGCCAAAGGAAGTGCTGCTCTATGCTGTTGGAGGCATCCTGATGGGAGTGGGCACGCGTCTCTCCAACGGCTGTAACGTGGGCGCTCTTTACAGCCCTATCGCCAACCTATCTCTGTCCGGCTGGATCTACTTTATATTCCTGTTCGGCGGGGGAATGCTCGGAAATGCTATTAAAAAGCGCTACTTTGCACTGGGCAGGAAGCAGGGACAGTAGTTAGTATGCATATCAAGTAAAGCGTGGGATCCTGCGCGCGAAATCAGACATGAGAATAAACGGCGAGCTGCTATCCTTTCAGCAGCTCGTCTATCATTTTTGACGCTTCGCTCCTTGTGATCGTATTGGGATCCCACGTAAGCTTTACCTGTCTTTTGCGCATCAGATTATTTAAAAATGCGATCTGCTTAGGAGTGGCGAGCTGCGGCTTACGGACTTTGTAAGTAAGCTGCACCGGCTTAAAGAGTTTCGGTTCTCTGTCCTCAAAATAGTGCGCCAGAGTCTGATACAGCTTTGCAGTGGCGAGCGCGTCGTGATATGCTCTGTGGGCAGATCTGTTCTCGATATGGTAGTAGTCGCACAGACTTCCCAGACTTTTGGAATCCAGGTCGCTGTGTACTTTCTGAGCGATCTTTAAAGTGTCGATCCCCATTTTTTCAAAAGGCAGTCCGTCGGCAGCGGCGCTGCACTTCATAAAGCTGTAGTCGAAAGATACATTGTGCCCGATCAGCACGTCGTCTCCGCAGAAATCAAGGAAGTCGGGGATAACCTGGCGGCGCGTACGCGCCCCTGCGACCATTTCATCGGTGATCCCGGTCAGAGATGTGATCTCGGAGGAAATGGGAGCGGTCGGTTTTATAAATTCCATAAAGCGCTCGGCTACTTTTCCGTTCCGGACTTTCAGTGCGCCGATCTCTATGATCTCGTTTTCGAGAGGATTTAATCCTGTCGTTTCAACGTCGAATGCTATGTACGATCTCAGCATAGTGCCTGACCTCCTGATGAAACACTACTTTTTACCCGTTATTATACTTGAAAACGACAGAAAAAGACAGAAGCGTTTTTGCGGTGGTTTATTTGAATTATTGATGCTTTTTAATCTGGAGATCTGGAGAAATATGATGAAAATATTAAAAATGTTGTAACAGTTCAGCCCGCGCCATTCGTAAAACCGCACTGCGTGCTTATTGCGGCTGTCGTCGCTGTTTTACTCATTGACAGGCGCTCAGCTCATCTGTCTGTCAGTCGCCGGATTTTTATGCGAGCATAAATCCGTCTCCTGACGTCAGATGGCTGAACTGTTACAAAATGTTAAAGAATTATAAAAATAAATCATTTACAATTTCGCGCTGTGCTGATATACTACTTTGAAACGCTAAAGTTTTTTGGCGTGAATTAAGGAAAAGGAGGGTATTTAATAATGATCACATTTATCATCGGCCTTGTGATCCTTTTCGTGGGAGCGGCGCTCTACGGAAAGTTCTGTGAGAAAGTATTTGGTCCCGACGACAGAAAGACTCCTGCCTACACAAAAGAGGACGGCGTCGACTATGTACCTATGAGAGGGTGGAAGAACAGCCTGATCAATCTTCTGAATATCGCGGGTACAGGTCCCATCCTCGGACCGATACAGGGTATCCTGTTCGGACCGATCGCGTTTATCACGATCCCGATCGGCAACATCATCGGCGGCGCGATGCACGATTATTTTTCCGGCATGATCTGCCTGCGCGACGGCGGAACGCAGATGCCGGATATGATCCGCAGGTACAGCAACAAAGGTGTCTACACGGTCTATCAGATATTCTGCAGTCTGCTGCTTCTCCTCGTGGGCGCGGTGTTCATCTATACACCCGGAGATATTGCGGCGACTCAGGTGTTCGGCTTTGACGGTGCGGTGACTTCTGTGTCTACGTGGGTGATCTACGGCGTGATCTTTGTCTATTACCTGGTCGCGACAGTATTCCCGATCGACAAGATCATCGGGCGGATCTATCCGATCTTTGGCGCGATCCTGCTGTTTTCTGCGATCGGAGTATTTATCGGCATTTTTGCACTTGGCTTTCCGCTCAACGAGATATGGGAGGACTGGAATGCAGGCGCTGTCGCGTATGGCGATTATTTCAGCGCAAACCACTTTGTCCCGATCTTTTTCATCACTGTGGCATGCGGTATCCTGTCAGGATTCCACTCCACACAGACGGCGATTATCTCCCGTACGATGAAGAGCGAAAGACAGGGACGTATGACGTTCTACAATATGATGATCGCGGAAGGCTTTATCGCCATGGTATGGGCGGCGGGCGCGATGGGAGCTTACAACCTGGGTATTCAGGCGGCGGACGCATCTCTCGCGACATCTACGATCGGTATCGTATGTAAGTACATCCTCGGCCCGGTGGGCGGCGTCATCGCTCTTCTCGGCGTTATCGTCCTGCCTATCACTTCCGGTGATACAGCGCTTCGTGCGCTCCGCCTTGCGGTAGCGGACGGACTTCATATTGACCAGAAGTCTGTTAAGAAGAGGCTCGGCCTCGCAGCGGTCATCTTCGTATTTGTAGCAGTGATCCTTATATTTGCAAAGAGCAATGCGGACGGCTTCAACATCCTGTGGAGATACTTCGCATGGTCCAACCAGAGCCTGTCTCTATTCGCATTCCTTGCGATCACAGTATGGATGTTCGAGACCGGCAGGACAAAGTTTATCTGGATGCCGCTTATCCCTGGGGCGTGGTATATGTTTGTCGCGGTTACATACATTGCAAACGCCCAGATCGGATTCAACATCCCGTGGACCGGAGCGTATGCTATCGGTATCGCTGTGGCGGCCGCATATGTGGCGGTGCTGCTCTGGTACGGCAGGAAACGTTCGGCGATCAAAGCAAGACTGGCGGCAGGGAAAGCAGCATAACAGGAAGGCCGCATATATCATTAAAAGATGACGGTATGAAAGTCCGGAGGCGAAAAGATTCCTGCAGGAATCTGACGCCCCGGACTTTTTTCTGTTACCAGAGATAATTTTTCAGCCTGTATTATTGGGAATAATATGTATGAAATATGGGGAAAACAAGGTCGATAAATTGATTTTTCTCTTCTGATGAAATATAATGAATCCGAACCGGAGCAGTCCCGATGCATATGCGGGATGTTCACACTTATTCCCGCGAAGCAACGAGTCAAGCGGACATGCTCGCATGTCCATTTGACGACTGCCGCGAGGGTAAAATACCCCGATGCCTGCATCGAGGTATTTGACTGAGATCGGTTCCAGAAAATACGGAAAGGGGGAAGCTTATGTTAAAAGGAAAGACTGTCATTCTCGGAGTATCCGGCAGTATAGCGGCATATAAGACTGCTTATCTTGCCAGTGCCCTTAAGAAACTGGACGCGGATGTTCATGTCCTGATGACGCAGAATGCGATGAATTTTATCAATCCGATCACATTCGAGACGCTCACGGGCAACAAATGTCTGGTCGATACATTTGATCGGAACTTTGAGTTCAGCGTGGAGCATGTATCGCTGGCGAAACAGGCGGACGTGGTGATGACAGCGCCGGCCAGCGCCAATGTGATCGGCAAGCTTGCTCACGGGATCGCGGACGACATGCTCACTACAACGGTGATGGCGTGCAAATGTAAGAAGCTGATCGCACCGGCGATGAATACGAATATGTTTGAAAATCCTGTGGTCCGGGACAACCTTAAGACGCTGAGCCGATATGGGTATGAAGTCATCAGCCCGGCCGTGGGATATCTGGCGTGCGGGGATACCGGAGCAGGCAAGATGCCGGAGCCGGAGCTGCTGCTGGAGCATCTCCTCCGGGAAATCGCCTGTGAAAAGGACATGCCGGGAGTCCGGGTGCTCGTGACAGCAGGGGCTACGCAGGAGGCCATTGATCCGGTGCGCTATATCACGAATCATTCTACCGGTAAAATGGGCTATGCGATCGCAAAGATGGCGGCAAGGCGGGGCGCGGCGGTGACACTGGTGACCGGACAGACGGCACTGAAAGATCCGCAGTTCTCAGATGTTGTGCCGGTGAAATCGGCAAAGGACATGTTTGACGAAGTGACCAGGCGGGCAGCAGACCAGGATATCATCATCAAGGCAGCAGCCGTGGCGGACTACAGGCCCAAACATGTAAGCGACCGGAAGATGAAGAAGCAGGAAAGGGATCTCACCATCGAGCTGGAACGCACGGACGATATCCTGGCGCATCTTGGAGAAAACAGAAAACCGGGACAGTTCCTGTGCGGATTCGCCATGGAGACAGAGAACCTGCTGGAAAATTCCAGAAAGAAACTTGAGAAGAAGCATCTCGACATGATCGTCGCAAACAGCCTTAGAGTAGAGGGCGCAGGGTTTGGCGGCGATACAAACGTAGTGACCATGATCACAGGATCGGAGGAGATCTCACTCGGGAAAATGTCAAAAGAGGAGACAGCCATGCGGATCCTGGATCAGATCATGAAGATCAGGAGCGCCGGGGAAAAGCGAGAGCCCGGCAGAAAAGACAATTGAATATGGAGGCACAGCAAACAATGCAGAATTGATATTCTGCGCCAAAAGTATTGTATCCCGTAAGGGAATGATAACAAGGAGGCAGTAATCATGAACAATTCAACTACACAGAAACCTGCAGGAAGCAGATACACCACGATGAGCATGGTCCAGGTGGCGATATTCGGTGCGATCATATGCATCATGGCTTTTACCCCCTTTCTGGGCTATATCCCGCTTGGATTCACCAGGGCGACGATCATCCATATCCCTGTCATTATCGCTTCACTGCTGATGGGGCCGAAGAAAGGCGGCGTGCTCGGCTTTCTGTTTGGCCTGACGAGCTTTATCAACAACACGGTCAATCCTACGGCTACTTCGTTTGTGTTCACGCCGTTTTACAGTATCGGTGAGATCAGCGGCGGCATATGGAGTGTGGTCATATGTTTTATCCCCCGCATCCTGGTGGGGATCGTACCGTATTTTGTCTACAAACTGGTACTCAGGTTTGTGGGCGAAGATACGAGGAAGAAAGGAGTGTCCGGCATCGGCCTGGTTCTTGCCGGGGTATCCGGGGCTTTAGTGAACACCCTGCTTGTGATGAATCTTATCTTTGTATTTTTCAGAGACGCCTATGCGCAGGCGAACGATGTGGCTTCATCGGCTGTGTATACATTCATCCTGTCCGTGATCGGCATCAACGGCGTACCGGAAGCGATCGTGGCGGGGATACTGACACTCTGCACAGGAAAGGTGCTCATGAAGAAAAATGTAAAAGAAAGGCTGGGCTTTCAGAAATGATCTTGGCTATCGACATCGGGAATACGAATATCGTGATCGGCTGTATTGACGGGAGGG
Source organism: uncultured Mediterraneibacter sp. (assembly GCA_944375765.1). Taxonomy (GTDB): domain Bacteria; phylum Bacillota; class Clostridia; order Lachnospirales; family Lachnospiraceae; genus Mediterraneibacter. The sequence continues at coordinate 13,005 of CALWAR010000032.1, forward strand.
GCTGCCATTTCGTCGAGCGCCTGTCTACAGTCCGCACAAAGACGGAACTCGAATATGCCATTGACATAAAAAACGTCCTGGATATCTACCATATCAGGAGGACGGATCTTGAGGGAGGCATCATATCTTCTGTCGTGCCGCAGATCACGACAGTGGTGAAACTCGCAGTGGAAAAGATATTAAAGAAAGAAGTGCTTGTCGTAGGGGCGGGGATCAGGACCGGGCTCAATATCCGTATCGACAATCCGGCTCAGCTCGGCAGCGACCTTGTAGTGGATTCTGTTGCCGCTATCGCAGAATATCCGACGCCCCTTCTCATATTTGACATGGGAACGGCGAACACAGTGTGCGTTATCGATAAGGACAGGCACTACATCGGCGGCATGATCTATCCCGGAGTCGGCGTTTCGCTCGATTCCCTGACTGCGAATGCGTCCCAGCTCGGAGGCATCAGTCTGGACGCGCCGGAACACATCATAGGAAAGAACACGGCGGACTGCATGAAGAGCGGGACGATCTACAGCTCAGCGGCAGCTATGGACGGCATCATTGACCGGCTCGTCGATGAGCTGGGAGGCAAAGTCACGGTGATCGCCACAGGCGGCCTGGCAAAGAAGATCGTGCCATACTGCCGGCGTGAGATCATCCTCGACGATAACCTGCTGCTCAAAGGGCTGGCAGTGATCTATCGGAAAAACCGAAAGTAAGATATGTAAAGCATAGTCGGGAAAATAACGATGAACAGTTGAAAAAGAGACAGCCTTGCAGAAAGCAGGTTTGAAAAACCTGGATTTCACGAGACTGTCTCTTCCTTAACTTATATAATGTGAGCTATTTTGAAGTTTCGATTCTTTCGTTTGAAAGCACCTGTCTTTTGGCTGCATATACATAATAAAATACAATCCCAATTCCAATAATAAGTATCATGGGCAGTATAAGCTTAGGAGAGTCGAATAAAGTTACTGCAAGGATGAAACCGCAGGAAACAATTTCGAGTACCGGCCATACATAGTACCAGATCCCGGTCATCTTGAAAGCGGCTTTTTCGTATTCTTCGGGCAGCTTCTTTTTGATCCGGATAGATGCAAAAGCCGAATGGATAAGGCTGACCATAACGAAAGCTGTTGCCATATCAATATATTCTCTTATGGATTCGCTTATAAAAGTAAGCAGCCTGTGATGATCTGGAATTACAGAGTGTCTCCGCGCTTTATATATCCCGGTTTCTCCGGTGAGGCAATGATCCTTTTTCCGCGGATCAGCCGTGAGTGTTTGTCTACCATCATGTTCTCAACATGGACGCCCTTTCCTATAATGACGTCGGTGGAGATCACGCAGTTCTTAACGACGGCCCCGGGTTTGATGATACAGCCTCTGCCGATGATGGAGTTCTCGACTTCACCCTCGATGAGGCAGCCGTTGGATACGACCGAAGACGTGACTTTGCTGTCTGCGAAGTACTGCGTCGGGCAGGAGTCGTTCGTGCGTGTGTATACCGGCCATTCATCGTCAAACAGGTTCATGGCGTTCTTGAGATCGATCAGAGCCATATTGGCGTCGTAGTAACTCTTGAAGTCTGTGATTGCGGCGAAGAACCCTCTGTGCGAAACAGCGCGTACGTCAAGCTCCCCGCACTCTTCGTCGAGAATATCGGCGAATGTGTACATGGAAGATGTCTTGTGAGCTTTGTTCACCAGATCGAGGAAGAGTTCCTTTGTCATCACATACGTATCCATGGATATGTTTCTGTTCTTTGCGTTCCCGCGGTTCGGCTCGATGGAGAGGACTCCTTTCTGTTTGTTGATATTAAGAGTGTCGCAACTAAGGAAAGCCTCTTTTGCATTATCGACAGCGTGATACATCATGGAGATGTCTGCCCCCGACTCTGCGTGAGCGTCGATAAACTTGCTGTAGTCTGTCGTATAGATCATATAACTGGGCACTATGACCACATATGGCTGAGGCATCCGCTCGATGTAGTCCATATTTTCGATATAAGCGGAGATATCCGTGCTGTAGAGGTTTCCTACTTCTCCTCCCTCCGCGTACATGATATCAAGTTTGCCGCGTTTGGAGTTGATATTATAGTGACGCCCTGTTCCGAGATGTTCGGTCAGAGAACGGGGCTTCCTGCGCACATAAACCTGTATATTGTCAATCCCGCTGTTGCTCATGTTGGAGATCGGGAAATCGATGATGCGGTATCTGCCAAGGAAAGAAAAAGCGCCTACCGGACGGTATTCCTGAAGCCCGGCTACCTGGATGTGATTCCCGGCAAAATTAACGATCCCAAATGCCTTATTCATATTATTCATCCCCCTTTACACGTTTTGCGACAAGTTCGATGTTCTCGCTGTCAGCGCTGCCGACAACGGCGTTCCTGCCGATCTTGACGCCGCCGGCTACAAGGGCGCGCGTTACAACGGCGCCTTCTGCAACCTCTGCGCCGGGCATCAGGACACTGTCGATGACTTTAGCGCCTGATGCGACTTTTGCATCGGTAAACAGCACTGAGTTCCTGACTTCTCCGCCCACGATACAGCCCTGTGTGATAAACGCGCGGTCGATCACTGCGTCGGAGCCGATATACTGCGGAAGTGAGGTTACGTCTTCGGTGTATATCTTCCATGAGGGGTCGTTGAGATCCAGTCCGTTGTTCTTGTTGAGCAGGTCCATGTTCGCCTCCCAGAGAGAGTCGATCGTACCTACATCTTTCCAGTAGCCTTTGTACTTGTAGGCGAACACATTCTTTTTTTCATTTAAGAGCGTGGGGATGATGTCCTTTCCGAAGTCGTGGGAAGAATCCGGATCTTTCATATCTGCCAGGAGCATCTTCCTGAGCGTCTTCCAGTTGAATATGTAGATACCCATAGATGCGAGGTTGCTCTTCGGGTGCTCAGGCTTTTCTTCAAATTCAACGATGCGGCCTGTCTCATCTGTATTCATGATGCCGAAACGGCTGGCCTCTTTCATCGGGACTTCGATGACGGCGATGGTTGCATCTGACTGACACTCCTTGTGATAAGCGAGCATCTTGGCGTAGTTCATTTTATAGATGTGGTCGCCGGAAAGGATCAGAAGATATTCCGGCGAGTATGTATCTATGAAATCGATATTCTGTGAGATCGCATCAGCAGTTCCTCTGTATACGTCAAGGTCAGCGTCGGATTTCTCGCGTGGCGGCAGGACATACACACCGCTGTCCTTGGCGTCCAGTCCCCAGCGCCGTCCTGCTGCGACATAGCTGTTCAGGAGAACGGATTCATACTGTGTGAGAACGCCGACAACATCGATACCGCTGTTCGCGCAGTTGCTCAAAGGGAAATCGATAATGCGGTATTTGCCACCATATGAAACAGCCGGTTTTGCAACTTTTTTCGTCAGCTCGTGCAGACGTGAGCCGCGGCCGCCAGCTAAAATCATAGCTAACATATTATTTTGCTTCATAATGAGCCCTCTCTTTCATTCTTGCTGATTATTATTATACATACTTTTTTGGTACTTTTCCACACTTCTGCCGCATAATCTGAAAGAATTTTGTTAAATAGAGCTATGGAATGGAAAGTTTTGTAAAGAGTTTCGGTTTTTATAGAATACCGTCCTTAACCAGACCGGGAGCCTCCATAGAAATTTTTCTGATGATAAAGTATATAACTTTTATCGGATAAAGAGTGTTGATTTTGTCAAAATGTGTTGAATTTCCAGTTGATTTATGTTATCGTTTTGGTAAAAGCGATAAAAATATGGGGGGGGGGGTCGCGTATTTTTAGTTGTTTTTTACAATTGGCCTGCGACTGTTGACGCAATGCCGGGAAAGGAGTAAGAGAAGAATGAAACTTCGCACGAAAATTTTAATACCGCTTATCCTGATTTCGATATTCGCAATTATGGCTATAAGCGGCATTTCGTATCTCTTTGCGGAGCGGGAGATAATCAACATTTATCAGGATGAAATTGAAAGGACGGTGCAAACTGTCCAGTATGAAATGTCGGAAGAGTTAAACACCAGCCGTTCTCTGCAAAACAGGATTCAATCGATGGAAGTCGGCGGAACAGGTTTTGTTGCCGTTGTACAAAATGGTGTGTACATAGCTCATAATGATGCTTCTAAGGTCGGGGAAGCCGCCCCGGATATCTTCGGAGCTGCACAAGGCGGCAAACCGGATTGGATCCTGCTGGATGGTGAACGGTATCTGGCGGGCACGGGTGAGTATGAGGATATGATCATTGTGGCCTGCCTGCCGTATGCGGAATACTCTGGCGGCCTGCGCCAGATGATGATTACCAACGTAATTGTTGGTATTATTGCTGTACTCGCCCTGGTGTCGGCGCTGTTTGTCTGCATTTATTCTATTGTGATCAGGCCGATTAAAGAATTGAGCGGCAACATGCGGTTGATCAAGGAAGGGCGTATTTCAGAAACGAGCGTCCGGTATGAGAGCGAGGATGAATTGGGGCGGCTTGCTGCGGATATGCGGGAAGTCAGCAATGGATTGAAAATACTTCTGGGCGACCAGAGCAAAATTTTAGGAGCCTTTGCTTCAGGTGATTTCAGCGTCAAATCGGAAATTCCGGAGGCTTATACGGGTGAATTTAACGCTTTGCTGGAAGACAGCTTTAAAATGTCCGCAAGCGTCAGTGAAGTGTTCAGGGAGATTGACGCTGCCGCAAACCGGGTTGCCGATGGAGCAGATCAGATGGCCCTGGCTTCCCAGATACTGAGCCAGGGGGCTATGGAGCAGACCGGATCTGTGGAAGAGCTTTCTTCGACAGTTCAGGAAATTACAAGAAAGATCAACATGAACGCCGAGCATTCGGAAGAGGCGAATAAACGGTGTGAAATAGCAGGGGAGAAGCTGGATGAGAGCGGAGAAAAGATGGGCCAGCTTGTATCTGCAATGGAACAAATCAAGAAAAACTCTACGAGTATTCAAACCATTATTAAAGCCATCGATGATATTGCTTTCCAGACGAATATCCTTGCTCTGAACGCGGCGGTGGAAGCTGCCCGTGCGGGAGCTGCCGGAAAGGGCTTTGCAGTTGTGGCGGACGAAGTGAGAAACCTTGCCGAGAAGTCGGCGGAGGCGTCAAAAACTACACAGGAAATGATTCAGAAATCCATCGGCGCGGTGGAAAATGGAAGTATTCTTGCAACGGATACCGCAAAGGTGTTAAAGGAAACCGCACAATATGCAGGCGGCATTATAAGTGCAATCCGTGATATCGCAGGATTGTCTGTAGAACAGACACAGGCGATCAGGCAGGTCACGCAGGAAATTGATAAAATTTCCGGCGTGGTGCATGCAAACTCTGCTACCTCAGAGGAAAGCGCGGAGGCAAGTGAGGAGCTTGCCGACCAGGCAAGCATGCTGAAAGCCCTTGTCAGAAAATTTAAGATCGCAGATGAGAGTGTGGAGGATCAGGAAACGGACTCTCATTAAAGTTATTCTTACTTCTCTCGTCATCTTCACCACTTTCTCCGGTTTTGTGGTCCGGACATCTTTGTCCGGACTGAACACTTCCGGGGAACTTCTTTCTTTTGTATGGCAGATCCGGCCCTTTCCCTATTCTTTGTGATAATGTCCTCATTTTAAGGATTGACAATAAAAAATTAACCGCATATACTATATTGTTAGTTACCGAACAGATCAATCAGAAAGGATGTGCGGCAGAAGATGTGTGATACGGATGTTCATGGGACATGCGATCCCAGGCATGATGTGGGACGGATGATCAATACGATCTCGCATCAGTTGAAAAGACAGATGTGCATGCATGAGCCGGAGGACAGCCTGAAGACGAACATGCAGAGGCTCGTGCTGCATTATATACTGTTTCAGTCACTACAGAGAGATATCTACCAGAAAGATGTGGAAAAAGAGTTTCATATCCGGCGCTCTACGGCTACGGGGACTCTCCAGATACTTGAGAAGAACGGCTTTATCACGCGAGAGCCTGTGAAAGAAGATGCGCGGCTCAAAAAGCTGGTGCCGACGGAAAAGGCAAAGGGAGTGAGAAGGCATATCCTGGAGAATATCCGCTATGTCGAAGAGCTCCTGGCGCGGGGCATCCCGGAAGAGAAACTGGCTGTCTGCAGGGAAGTGCTGGAACAGATGTCAGAGAATCTGTCGGTAGACGAAAAAAGGAGAGAGGAGATAACAGACCATGAATAGAAAATTACTTCGTTCCGTCAGGGAATACAAGCGTGAATCTTTTCTGACCCCTGTGCTGGTCTGTCTTGAAGTGCTGATGGAAGTGCTGATCCCGCTGCTGATGGCGAATATCATTGACGTGGGGATCGCAAACGGCGATATGGGCTATATCATCAGAACCGGGGTGCTGCTCGTCGCCATGGCGATGCTTGCGCTTTTGTTCGGCGCGAAAGCGGGACAGTTGGGTGCGATCGCATCTTCCGGGTATGCGAAGAACCTGCGCCATGATATTTTTTACAAGATACAGGATTTTTCATTTGGGAATATCGACCACTTTTCAACGTCGAGCCTTGTGACAAGGATGACGACAGATATCACGAACGTACAGATGGCGTATATGTTTACGATCCGTCTGCTGGCGAGGGCGCCGATCATGATCGTCCTGTCACTGGTCATGACACTGACTATCAGCGTAAAGATCGCGGTCATCATGCTGATTACAGTGCCGATCCTCGGAGGCGCGCTGATCGCGATCGCGAAGATGGCACATCCGCACTTTGTACAGGTGTTTGACGAGTACGATGTTCTCAACAATACGGTACAGGAAAATGTCAATGCGGCGAGAGTGGTAAAAGCTTATGTGCGCGCCGACCATGAAGTGGAGAAATTCGGCAAAGTATCTACGCTTGTATTTAAGCTCTTTACAAAGGCGGAGAAGATCGTGGCATGGAACTCCCCGATCATGCAGTTTACTGTGTATGTCGTCGTCATTATCATGGTGCTTATCGGCGGCGAGAGCATCATCTCAGGTACGATGCAGACAGGGGAACTGACCAGCGTCATCGTGTATGCGCTCCAGATCCTGATGTCTCTGATGATGGTAACATTTGTATTTGTAATGATCATGATCGCCGAGGCGTCTACAGACCGTATCACGGAAGTGCTCGATGAAGTGCCGGAGATGGAAGATACTGCGGACGCCATCACGGAAGTGAAAAACGGCGATATTGATTTTGAACATGTGAATTTCAGTTATGCAGGGGAGGGCGGCAACCTTTCTCTGAAAAATGTAGATCTTCATATTAAAAGCGGACAGATCATCGGAGTTATCGGCGGTACCGGAAGCGCCAAGTCTACGCTTGTGCAGCTTATCCCGAGACTGTACGATGTGACCAGTGGTTCCGTGAAAGTCGGCGGTGTGGACGTCCGCGAGTATAATCTCGAGGCTCTGCGCGATCAGGTATCCATGGTGCTCCAGAAAAACGTGCTTTTTACCGGAACTATTTATGACAACATCCGCTGGGGCGATGAAAATGCCAGCGATGAAGAAGTGCAGCGGGTATGTAAGCTGGCCCAGGCGGACGGATTCATCCAAGAGTTCCCGGCGGGCTACGACTCTATGATCGTAGAGGGCGGAAACAATGTATCCGGCGGTCAGAAGCAGAGGCTGTGTATCGCGAGAGCCCTGCTCAAGAAACCGAAGATCCTGATACTCGATGATTCTACCAGTGCGGTAGATACGAGAACGGACGCTCTGATCCGTCAGGCGTTCCGCGAGGAGATCCCGGATACGACGAAGATCATCATTGCGCAGAGAATCTCATCCGTAGAGGATGCTGACATGATTATTGTCATGGACAATGGAGAGATCAACGGGATCGGTACATCAGAAGAACTCCTTAAAACAAATGAAATTTACAGAGAAGTATATGATTCACAGGTGAAAGGAGGCGACGAAGATGAGTGATCAGACAAACAGCAATGCGCAGCCTGTCCAACAGAGAGCGGGCGGCGGTCCGGCAGTCACCAAAGGGACGATCAAGACGGCGAAACGGCTTCTGAGCTATGTGGTCAGCACATATAAAGTGCAGTTTGTTATCGTGCTGATCTGTATCCTCATGAGTTCCGTTGCCTCGATCTCTGTGTCTCTGTCGCTGAAGTTCCTGCTGGATGACTTTATCATTCCACTGATCGGGCAGCAGGATCCGGACTATACAGAGCTTTATCAGGCGCTGATGATTCTGGGAACGATCTTTCTTTTAGGTGTGATCGCGACATTTATCTACAGCCGTATGATGGTCGTGATCGGCCAGGGGGTTCTCAAACGTGTCCGTGACGAGATGTTCGAGCATATGCAGACGCTGCCGATCCGATACTTCGACCAGAATACGAACGGCTCGATCATGAGTCTTTACACGAATGACACAGATACTCTGCGCCAGATGATCAACCAGTCGATCCCGCAGGTGCTGATGTCGGCGTTTACGATTGTCGTTACATTTATCTCCATGGTAGTCTTAAGTCCGATCCTGACAGTGCTTGCTGTGCTGATGATCGTAGTGATGATCCTTGTGTCCAGAATAGTGACGGGAAACAGCGGCAAATATTTCATCCGCCAGCAGCTCGATCTGGCAGATATCACGGGGTTTGTCGAGGAGCGCATGAACGGACAGAGAGTCATCAAGGTATTTAACCACGAGAGGATCTCGGAGCAGGAGTTTGACGAGCTTAACGAACGACTTTTCACGAGCGCGTCCAATGCGCATACATTTGCAAGTATGATGGGACCGATCATCGGAAATCTCGGAAACCTGCTGTTCGTGCTCACCGCTGTATTCGGAGGTTTCCTCTCCGTAGCGGGCATTGGAAATATCACATTGGGAGTTATGGCTTCCTACCTGCAGTTTACAAAGAGCTTTACTCAGCCGTTCATGCAGGTGGCTCAGCAGTTCAACTCCATCATCATGGCGCTTGCAGGCGCGGAACGCATCTTCCGTATGATGGATGAACCGTCAGAAGTGGACGACGGCTATGTCACACTTGTCAATGCAAAGAGAAATGCAGACGGAACCCTCTCAGAGTGCGAAGAGCGCACCGGTCTCTGGGCGTGGAAACACCCGCATCAGGCGGACGGAACGATCACATATCAGGAGCTCAAAGGCGACGTGCGGTTCTATGACATGACTTTCGGATACACTCCGGATCATATGGTGCTCCATGATCTGACGCTGTACGCGAAGCCGGGACAGAAACTGGCGTTCGTAGGTTCTACCGGAGCGGGCAAGACGACGATCACGAACCTGATCAACCGCTTCTACGATGTGGCAGACGGCAAGATCCGTTATGACGACATCAACATCAATAAGATAAAGAAAGCTGACCTGAGACGGTCGCTGGGCATCGTGCTCCAGGATACGCATCTGTTTACCGGAACGATCAAAGAAAACATCCGTTACGGAAAACTGGACGCGACCGATGAAGAAGTGGTAAATGCAGCAAAACTTGCCCATGCAGACGGGTTTATCCGCATGCTGCCGAACGGCTATGACACACACTTAAGCGGCGACGGAGAAGAACTCTCCCAGGGACAGAGACAGCTCCTTGCGATCGCAAGAGCGGCCATCGCAGATCCGCCGGTACTGATCCTCGATGAGGCGACATCCTCCATCGATACAAGGACCGAGCAGATCGTGCAGAAAGGTATGGATAACCTGATGAAAGGCCGCACCGTATTCGTCATCGCCCACAGACTCTCCACCATCCGCAACAGCGACGCGATCATGGTACTTGAGCATGGCCGCATCATCGAGAGAGGAACACACGAAGAACTCCTCAAACTGAAAGGAACATATTATCAGTTATATACAGGAAAACTAGAATTGTCATAATGTACGTGATGGCTGCAAGCCGTGCGACAAAGCGGAAGAATCCCCTGCGAAAAGTGTTTACATTTTTCGCAGGGGATTCTTTTGGTTTGGCATAGGGCGCCAGCCCGCGACTGAAATGAAGCAGCGAAGCTGCGGAATTGAAGTTGCGCACGGCGTATGGCGGGGTGCATAGGGCACCAGCCCGCGACTGAGAAGGAGCGAAGCGGAATCGAAGTTGCGCACGGTGTATGACAGGAGGGCACAGGATACCAGCCCTTAGAAAATTCGGATTGAAAGATAAACTAATCTGTGTTATAGTCAGGGCACATCAAAATATATCAGGCGGCTATATTTTGTGAATCCTGCCGCAGACATTTCCCGAAAGGACTGGGGATGTCATCTGCTATCATGGCTGTTTCAGCCGGTAATTTCAGTTTTGATCAAATTATACAAAGGAGGATTTGCTTATGGGAAAAGCAGACGTCGCTGTCAGACAATGGCTGAGCGACAAAGATCGATTTGCCGATCTGTTCAACGGAATCATGTTTCATGGTGAAAGAGTTGTATTGCCGGAGGAACTAAAGGAACGCAAAGGGGAGTCGGACATCATCATAACGGACAAGGAGAAGAAAGAGAGCTTTTCAGAAATACCGGGACATCGTGATGCTCTGGAGCGGGAAGATCAACCTTGCCGTACTTGCGGTAGAGGCTCAGGACAGGATACATTATGCTATGCCTGTCAGAAATATGGTATATGACAGTCTTGATTATGCAGAACAGGTGAGGCTCGTGCAGAAAAGCCATAAAGGCAGATATATGGCATCATCAGAGTTTCTGTCCGGGTTTGGCAGGGAGGACAGGATATATCCGGTCGTCACGCTTGTATTTTACTATGATACAAAAGAGTGGGACGGAGCAATAAATCTATATGAGATGATGGGGCTGAAGGATGAAATAGAGCGTCATCCGCTGTTGAGGCGGTACATCCCCGATTATCATATTAACCTTGTCGAAGCAGGAAAGATAGAGAACGAAGAAGTGTTTTGCACAGATTTACAGGAAGTGCTGGGCATGCTAAAATATAGAAAAGATAAAGACGGTCTGCAGAAATATATAAATGATAATAAGGCATATTTTTCTAACCTTGACAGGGACAGTTATTATGCGATCGGATCATTTTTACAGTCAAGACGCCTGCTGGGTAAAATAGAAGAGAGCGGTAAGGAAAGAAAGGAGATGAGACTGGATATGTGTAAAGCGTTGGAAGAATTATACGAAGACGGAATTGAACAGGGCATTAAACAGGGGGTTGAACAGGGAAAGCATGGGACGGCTCTGAACCTGAGTAAAATGGGGATGGAGATTGACGCGATCGCCCGGGCTGTGGAGGCGGACGTCAGTGTAGTAAGAAGCTGGATCGAGGATGCAAATGTGAAGAAATAGAGCGGTATAAACGGATAGACGCACGAGAAAGGGATACTGGGAACAGACAGTCCCGGACAGGGGGCCGGCGTGGCTTGTATGAGCAGCGCCGGCCCTCTGAAATTTTTGGCGTTTAGAATGTAACAGTTCAGACCGCTCTATACGTCAGATACAGGCGCACGGACTTTCGGACAATCCCCGCGCGGCTGCGTTTACATATGGGCCGTTTGTGCTGAGCGCAGATACATTTTCGCCCCATTTCCTGAAGAACCAGGTGAGATACGGGATCTATTTCTATCTGTATGAAAAGGGAGGTGAAGAGTACGGGGAATACCGGTCAAAAAAGAACGCTCTGCTTTCTGAAAGAACGGTGCATCTCTGTGGACGGATAAACTCTATTCAAAGTGTTCTCCTGACGCCTCCAGATCGTTTTCCAGTTCGTCCGGAATATATTTGCGGAATATGTAGACAAATATATTTGAAGTGACATACCCGGTCAGCCCGGCCCCGCAGCAGATGAGAAGTCCGGCGAAAGGCGGGAAAGAAAACAGGAGCAGGGCGAATGTCCCGTAGATGGCGATGAGAAGAAGCGAGCATGGAAAATGTCGGATCGACATGATGAGCGCGTTCTTTACATTTTCAAAAACAGGATTTTCAAACTTTGCCTGCACAGGGAAAATGTAAAGAAAAAGAAGGAGCAGAGGAATAAGAAAGACAGAGCAGCTTACAAGCATAAAAGTGCCAGCAAAGCTGTCGAGCGCCATTCCTATGCGCAGGTCGCAGATGAAAACGAATCCGACCACGAGCAGAACGAGCCATATGAGGGTGGACTGCCTGAAATTCTCGCGGAAAGACCGGCGGAAGTTCTGGCCCACATAACCCTCGCCGGTCCGTATGCGTTTCATACAACTGTAGTAAAGAGCGGTCGTAGAAGCGCCGATCGTAACGATCGGGAGACTGTATACCAGCCACAGGAAATGCAGCGTGACGATATCTGCCACGAAATATAAAAAACGTGAAAACAAACTGTCGTAGGAAAACAGGTTCATAGAAAAACTCCTCTCTGGTTATAATGGAACAGTTCAGCCCGCGCCATTCGGAAAACCGTACTGACGTGCTTGCTGCGGCTGTCTGAACTGCTGCGTTATAATACATTATAGCCGCTGCGGGTAGAAATACCAGACGTAATAATGAACAAAAATGTTTAGATAAAAATGTAATATTTTAATAAAAACTAAAATTATTGTTGATTCGATACGCTGTGTAGTGTAAACTGGTTTCGATATCAACCGTGCGCATATCATCAGAGATGCGCCGGATAAGGAGGAAACTATGAACAACAGCAATTACCGATCGACACTTTATAATAAACCCTTTATCGAGCAGAGGGCGGATCCGTATATCTGCAGACATGAGGACGGAACATATTATTTTACGGCGTCTGTGCCGGACTATGACAGGATCATCCTGCGCAGCGCGCGCACGCTCGCGGGCCTTAAGGAAGCGGAGGAGGTCACGGTGTGGCGCAGGCATGAGAGCGGCGAGCAGAGCGTTCATATCTGGGCGCCGGAGATCCACTATCTGGACGGGCGCTGGTATATTTATTATGCGGCAGGGGACAAGGACGATGTATGGGAGATCAGACCGTATGTACTCCGGTGTACGGGAGAAGATCCTGTGAAAGATCCCTGGGAAGAAATGGGAATGATGCAGGCGGCGGACGGCGATAAATTTTCGTTCCATGACTTTTCGCTGGACGCAACTGTGTTTGAGAACGGTGGAGAGCGCTACTATATATGGGCTGAGAAGACCGGCGTAGGCAAGAAAGTGTCGAACCTTTATATTGCACGGATGGAGAGTCCGGTCAAGCTGAGCACGGATCAGGTGCTCCTGACGACGCCGGACTATGACTGGGAGAGGATAGACTTCTGGGTGAACGAGGGGCCGGCCATACTCAAACACGACGGCAGGATATTTATGACGTTTTCGGCCAGCGCGACGGGGGCATGCTACTGTATGGGCCTCATGTATATAGAGAAAGACGCGGACGTGCTGGATCCCCACGCGTGGACAAAGCTTCGTTACCCGGTGCTTCAGACGGACGAGGGGAAAGGCGTCTACGGTCCGGGACATAATTGCTTTGTGAAAGCGGAGGACGGGGAAACAGATCTGTGTATCTATCATGCCAGACAGTACGACGAGATCACCGGAGATCCCCTCTATGATCCGAACAGACATGCCATGGCGATGAAAGTCGCGTATGATGACCGCGGATTTCCGATATTCTCATATGAGAATAATATCGAGTTGTATTGAATAGTTTTGAATTATCTAAATATAAAGAATACAAGTTGAGCGATATATACAAAAAATAGCAATTAAAATTGTAAATAAAGTTGAAAATGACATCAATATTTAGAAATAATTAAAATTATATTGAATAATCTAAATATAAATGCTATGATGTACACACAGAAGAAACTTGTCAGCAAAGATAACATGAGAAGAGGAGGAACTATTTGATATGAAGATGAAAAGGATTATTTCAGCGGGTGTTGCAGCGGCGATGCTGTCGTCAGTCATTCTTGCCGGGTGCGGCGGCTCTGATTCGGGAGAGGCAGAAGACGGGAGAAAGAACCTGTCGGTGTTTATCTTCGCAAACGATCACGAGTCGGCAGTGTACGAAGACATGATTGCCAAGTTCGAGGAAGACCACAAAGACACGATCGCGAATGTGGATATCCAGATCACGACGCAGGAAGAGTATTCCAAGACACTGACGGGTATGATGACTGCAGGGGATCTTCCCGATGTATTTTACGTGGGACCGGAATCTGTGGAGCAGTTTGTCGAGAACGGGTATATAGCTAATCTGCAGCCGATCCTGGATGAAAAAGGGATCTCGACAGACGGACTTGTGGCGCAGGAGGCTCTGGACAGCTACCGCTACGACGGTGAAAAGGCGGGATCGGGCGATCTGTACGCTTTGCCGAAAGACGCGTCGGTATTCGCATATGCTTATAATAAGGATATGTTTGACGAGGCGGGCATCCCGTACCCTGATCCGGAGAACCCGTATACATATGAGGAGTTCGTGGAGATTTGCGAACAGTTTACAAAAGACACTGACGGCGACGGCGAGACAGACCAGTGGGGATGCGGTATGGCGAACGCGTTCATGCTCCAGCCTTTCGTGTGGTCCAACGGAGCGGCATATCTGAGCGACGATTACAAGACAGTCAATATCGACACGCCGGAGTTCAAGGAAGCGCTCCAGAAATATGTAGATCTCACACTCGAATATGAAGTGACTCCGACAGTGGAGCAGGATGCATCCCTCGGCGTATATCAGAGATGGCTGGCAGGCCAGGAGGCATTCTACGCATGTGGAACCTGGGATGTGGCTGCGTTCATGGACGATGAGACTTTCCCGTTTGAGTGGGATCTGTGCGCATATCCGACACTGTCCAGCGGAAAAACGATGACATGGCTCGGGACAGTCGGCTTCTGCGTATCTGCAAACAGTAATAACCAGGAAGAAGCTACTGAACTGATCTCATATCTGTGTACAGACGAAGACGGCCAGAAAGAACTCTCGGGGATCACAGGCGGACAGTCCATCCAGCTCCCGAACATCAAATCCCTTGCAGAGGGTGAGTTCGTGACAGCGATCGAGGACGGAACTCTCGCGTTCCCGTCAAACGTGGACGTATTCTTCAACTATCTGAACGGAACGGACAAATACGAAGGAAGATTCCAGGAGACGACATATACTCCGAACGCAGAGTGGCATGACATTTTCCTGGAAGGGCTTGACAATGTAAAGAACGGATCCATGACAGTGGACGAATATATCGAGCAGGTGCAGCCCCAGATGCAGGAGTCTCTTGACGAGGCGTGGGAAAGCGTAGAGTAAATCGAGGTAAATGGTATGAGCGAAACTAAAGTGAAACCAGTAAGGAAGAAGATGAACAGAGCCGAATTTAAAGAGCACTGCTGGGGACTGGCGTTTGTGTCCCCTCCGTTTATCGGCTTTCTGATCTTTATGGCCTTTCCTATCGCATTTGCGTTCGTGGCCAGTCTGACAAAATGGAACGGCATGAACGATATGATGGCCAACTTTGTGGGGGCGGAGAACTATATCAAGCTGCTGGGAGATGAAAAATTCTGGAAAGTACTCCTGAATACAGTCATCTATATGATCGGTATCCCGATCGGCATGATCCTGGCGCTTGTCATCGCAGTCGGCATGAACCGCAAGATCCGGGGGATCAAAGTGCTCCGCACATTGTATTACGTGCCGGTAGTATCTTCCCTCGTAGCGGTTGCGATCCTGTGGATGTGGGTGTTCAATTACGACTACGGTCTGCTGAACAGCATCATCAAAGCCCTGACCGGAGCTCACGGGCCGAACTGGCTGGGCGACGAGTTCTGGGTGAAAGTATCCATTATCATTTTCATGGTCTGGAAAGGACTGGGCGGATCGATCATCCTGTATCTGTCAGGGCTGCAGAGTATCCCGAGAGATTACTACGAGGCTGCGAAGATCGATGGGGCGAGCGGTTTCAATCTGTTCAGGCATATCACCATCCCGCTTGTCTCTCCGGTCACATTTTACCTGCTCATCACAGGTCTGATCGGAGGGTTCCAGGTATTTGTCGAGGTCCTGGTCATGGTGCCGACCGGCGGACTGAATTACAGCGCCGCGACGGTCGTGTTCTACCTGTACGATAAAGCGTTTGGAAACAATCAGATGGGTTACGGCTCGGCCATGGCGTTCATCCTGGCGATCCTGATATTTATCGTCACGGCGATCAACTTCAAAGTTCAGGACAAATGGGTTAAAACGATCGAGTAGGAGGTGGAAATATGGCGAATCTTGATGAAAAAAGTTCAGAGGTTAAAACAAAAAAGGCAAAGATCGTGGATGGAGGCGTCTTTACGATTCTTCTCCTCGGCGCTGTCGTAATGGTATTTCCACTTGTCTATATGGTACTGAGTTCGTTCATGACCAAAAATCAGATCCTCTCTGCGGATTTCAGCATTATCCCGGATCCGTGGAAATTCGGGAAATATGCGGAAGTGCTCCAGAAACCGGAGTTCTTAAGAGGTCTGAGAAATACGCTGATGGTGGCGCTGCCGGTGCTGGCGGTGGGCGGATTCACTTCCTCCCTTGCGGCATTCTCTTTCAGCAAACTCAGATTCAGAGGAAAGAGCAGCATTTTCCTGGGACTTCTGGCCACGATGATGATCCCGTTCGCTGTCGTCATGATCCCGCAGTATGTGATGTTCACGAAAATGGGCTGGACAAACAGTCTGCTCCCGCTGATCATCCCGGGGCTTTTCGGCAACGTCAGCATCATCTTTTTCCTGAGACAGAATCTCACGAGCGTGCCGGACTCTATCGTGGAGGCGGCGAAGATCGACGGCTGCGGGTATTTCAGGATGTATTACGGCATATTTCTTCCCCTGATGAAAGGGGCGCTGATGACACAGCTCATCCTGTGGTTCATGGGGATCTGGAATGATTACCTTGCGCCGACCATATTTATCCAGGATGAACAATGGTTTACGCTCCAGGTCGTGATCCGCTCCTTTAATGCGTATTATGCGGTCAACAGCGACTATCCTCTTATCATGGCGGCGTCGGTCCTGGCAATACTGCCTACCCTGCTCCTGTTTTTCTTCTTCCAGAGATACATCATTGAATCGATGGCAGTTTCGGGGATCAAGGGTTAAAGATGAAAAGAGGATTTCAACTAAACGACACCGATATTACCCGCAACCCGGCGGTGTGGTCCCATGATCCGTCTATGATGTGGGATCCGGTCAGCCGGAGATACTACTCCTACAGCACGGACGTATACCGCCCGGAGTCGGGACTTGACAGAAAAAGAGGGATCCCGGTGAGAAGCTCCGGAGATCTGGTCCGCTTTACATACGAGGGAACCATACTGTCGGACCGGGCGGCCGCGCAGGGGGCGGACAACGGAGACTATCCGGAAACAGAAAGCTTCTGGGCGCCGTTCACGGAATATGTGAACGGCGAATACAGGCTGTACTATTCGGCCACAAAAGCATTCGGAAGCTCGGAGTCGAGGATCTGGCTTGCTGTATCGGATGATCCTATGGGGCCGTTTGAGAACAGAGGCGTTGCCGCCGACACATGGGGGACGGACGATACAGAGCCGAATGCGATAGATCCCCATATCGTGCACAGTGATGGGAAGAGCTGGCTTGTTTACGGCTCCTTTTTCGGAGGCATATATATCAAGGAACTGGATCCCGCCACAGGACTGCCGCCGGATGGGGACGCCCGCAGCAAGGGCGTGTGCATATCGAAGAGAGCGCCGGACGGGGCGATAGACGGACCGGAGGGCGCTGCGGTGATATATGTGCCGGAGACAGGGTACTTCTACCTGTTCCAGTCTTACGGATGGCTGGGGGACGACTACGATATACGCGCAGGCAGGAGCCGCAGAGTCACAGGCCCGTACCTGGATATAAAAGGAAGAGATCTGAAAGAACACTCCATGGGAGTAAAGCTTGCGGGCAGCTATTGTTTCAGTTCCTCTGATCCGGACGTCGGACGAAGGGGAGGCGGCTGGGAATGGGGCGGCATAAGAGGGCCCGGACATGGCGTGCCGTTTTACGATCCCGTGTCTGAGCGGTATTTCTTTGTCCATCATTTCCGGGACGGAGCCTCTGTAAACCGCACATATGACAGTGAGACGCAGCGGGCCAGTTATGAAGTTCATTATATGATGATCCGCCCGATGTTTTTTATAAACGGCTGGCCCGTATTCGGCCCGGAACCATATCAGGGAGAAGAGTTTGAGCCGCTTTCTCCGGCTGATGTCAGGGGGCGCGGGGAAAGCCTTATATTTGAAGATCAGGACAACCGTATGCAGACCGCGCGGGCAGAAGAGGCGCGGGCGGACACGATATGTCAGGAGGAGTGCGTCATATACAGATGCCCGGATTTTGAAAACGGAGGAGAAGCGGCCGTTATGACGGGAATCAACAATTCGGGGCTTGCATATTGGAAAAAATTCATGTATAGTACCGTTTAGATAAATCTAAAATAATAAGGTTATCTGGAAAGTAGGAAAAAGCAATGTTACACATAAAGAATCTGGACGAAGGGCTGCCGGTATTCAAGGCGCTGGGATCTGAGCTTAGGATCAATATTGTGAAACTGCTCCTGGAGAACCGTGAGATGAATATGAATGAACTGGCTTCTTCACTCGGCATCACGAACGGTGCGCTCACCAGTCATATCAAAAAACTGGAAGAGAGCGGAGTGATCCAGGTCCTGACAGAGCGCGGCGGCCATGGGAATCAGAAGCTGTGCAGGGTGGCGGTCGACAAGATCCTGTTCGAGATCGACAGCGACGAGACAGAGGATGAGAACAACATTTACAATACAGAAGTAAAAGTCGGTTATTATTCAAACTATGAAGTATATCCGACCTGCGGACTGGCGACAGACCAGGCGCTTGTAGGAGAGGTGGACGATCCGAGATACTTTGCCCATCCGGACAGGATCAAGGCACAGATCCTGTGGTTTACAAAGGGGTACATCGAGTATCTCATCCCCAATCTTCTCCCCAGCGCGATGAAGATCGACCAGATCACTCTCTCGCTGGAACTCAGCTCAGAAGCGCCGGGGATCAATAATGACTGGCCGTCGGATATTTCGTTTTTCCTGAACGATGTGAAGATCGGAACATGGACGAGTCCGGGGGATTACGGTGATGTGCAGGGGATATTTACTCCGGACTGGTGGTTCCCCAACTGGAACCAGTATGGTCTCCTTAAGATGATCGTTATCAATAAGAAAGGGACCTTTGTAGACGGACTGAAAATATCCGATGTGAATATAAGACAGTTCAACCTTGACTATAAGAGCGCGATCCGGTTCCGTTTCCAGATCGAGGAAGACGCAAAGAACGTCGGAGGTCTGACGATTTTTGGCAGCGGGTTCGGTAACTATAATCAGGATATCAAAGTCAGGATCGCATACAGTCCGATGTAGAGAGAAAACGGACAGGATAGAACAACAGAAGAACAGGGCGGCTCAGTATCTGCGGGAAACAGCAGGATGGGGCCGCCTTTTGTCGTACCATTATGTTATTATGTGCCGGATGAGAAGAAGGAGGAAAATGTGAAGAGACGACTGGCGTGCATGCTCGTGCTCCTGTGTCTGGGAATGACGGCATGCGGAACACAAGAAAAACTGAAAGCCGATGAGCCGGTGGAGATCGAATACTCGGAGGTGTCCGTCCACGATCCGTCTGTTGTACGGGGGGACGACGGGAGCTATTATATCTTCGGATCGCATCTGGCTGTGGCGAAATCAGACGATCTGATGAACTGGACTTATGTAAACCAGGGAGTGAAGAATGACAACGACGTCATCCCCGATGTGTATTCTGTTATGAAAGACGCGTTCGAGTGGTCGCACAGCAATACATTCTGGGCGCCGGATGTAGTAAAGTTAAACGACGGGAACTATCATTTATATTACTGCAACTGTCAGGGCGATACACCGGTCTCCTGTCTTGGGACAGCGGTTTCGGAGAGCGTATCCGGCCCGTATGAAAACGAGGGCCTGATGCTCAGGTCGGGAATGGACGCCCAGGAGGAGGACGAGGACGGCAATCTCTACCAGGCGGCATCAGATCCCAACACAGTAGATCCCAATGTCTTCTATGACGCGGAGGGGAGGCTGTGGATGATCTACGGCTCTTATTCCGGAGGGATCTTTATTAAGGAGATGGATCCGGATACCGGGCTCGCTCTGGAGAGCGGATACGGGGAAAAACTGCTCGGGGGAAATCATCTGAGGATAGAGGCTCCGTATGTGATCTATAACGAAGACACCGGGTATTATTATATGTTCCTTTCTTTCGGAGGCCTGGATTCGGACGGAGGATATAACATCCGGGTGTGCCGTTCCGAGAATCCGAACGGCCCGTATGTAGACTCTATGGGGCAGGAGATGACCGACTGCAAGGGGCCTGCCGGATCTTCGTTCAGCGATGTGACCGCCGAACAGTACGGGACAAAGCTGATGGGAGGATACAAGTTTGAATGGAAAGAGGGCGAGGAGGGAGAAGACAGGAGAGGCTATGTCTCTCCGGGACACAATTCCTGCCTGTATCAGGAAGAGACAGGCAAATACTTCGTCATCTACCACACCAGGTTCGAGGACAGCGGCGAGGAGCATCAGGTGAGGGTGCATCAGATGTTCTTTAATGAGGACGGATGGCCGGTCATCGCTCCGTACCGGTATGCGGAGGAAACAGCAGGTCCCTGTGAGGAGGGAGAGCTGACCGGGACGTATAAACTGATCGATCACGGACGGGATATATCGGCGGAAATGCATACGTCAGAAGAGATCGAACTTGGCAGGAACGGAGAGATCAGCGGAGCGGCGGAAGGCGAATGGAAACTGACAGGAGACTATGGCGCGGAACTGGAGATTGACGGCGACGTTTATAAAGGAGTATTTTTAAAACAGTGGGATGAGGACGGGAAAAAATACGTCATGACTTTCACCGCTGTGTGCAGCGAAACAGGCGTTTCCATATGGGGAAGCGGATTGAACGCCATATGACACGCCGGGAATGAAAGACGTCAGATACCGTCTGAACAAAAACAGATCATGCAAAATAAAAAACAGCAGGAGGCAGTCAACGATGACAAAAATGGTAATTAACCCAAACAGAAAACTGAGCAGGATCAACAGAGAGATATACGGACATTTTTCGGAGCATCTCGGAAGATGCATCTACGAGGGGATCTATGTGGGAGAAAACTCCCCCATCGAAAACGTGAACGGTATGCGTACAGATGTGGTGGAGGCGCTGAAAGAGATCCGCGTTCCCGTGCTCCGATGGCCCGGAGGATGCTTTGCGGATGAATATCACTGGAAAGACGGGATCGGTCCGAAAGAGAGCCGGAAAAAGATCGTCAATACACACTGGGGCGGCGTCGTGGAAGATAACAGCTTCGGCACGCATGAGTATTTTGAACTGTGCCGTCAGCTCGGATGCAGGACATACGTCAACGGAAACCTGGGGAGCGGCACTGTGCAGGAGATGTCCGAGTGGGTGGAATACATGACGTTTGAGGGCGTGTCCCCGATGGCCGAACTGAGAGAGAAAAACGGGCATAAAGAGCCGTGGAAAGTAGATTTCTTCGGCGTCGGAAATGAGAACTGGGGATGCGGCGGCAATATGAATCCTGATTTCTATGCAAATGAATACCGCAGATACCAGACATATGTCCGTGATTATAAGGCAGACCACCATATACAGAAAATCTGCTGCGGAGCCAACGTAGATGATTACGAGTGGACAAAAGAAGTGCTGTCCACGTGCTTCCGTCATTCCATCCCCGCGCAGCACGGATTTATGGACGGGCTTTCCCTTCATTACTATGTTCATCCGGAGGGCTGGGAGATCAAGGGAAGCGCCACGGACTTTGACGAAAAAACGTGGTACAGGACGCTGAACAAAGCGCTGTTCATGGAAGAGCTGATCTGCCGCCACGGCAGGATCATGGATGAATTCGATCCGGAGAAGAAGATCGGGATGATCGTGGACGAATGGGGGACATGGTTTACCTGCGAGCCGGGAACAAATCCGGGATTCCTGTATCAGCAGAACACTATGCGGGACGCTCTGGTGGCAGGCATCACGCTGAATATCTTTAACAGGCACAGCGACAGGGTAAAGATGGCCAATCTGGCGCAGATCGTAAACGTGCTCCAGGCAGTGATCCTGACAGAGGGCGATCAGATGATCAGGACGCCGACATACCATGTGTTTGACATGTATAAATACCACCAGGATGCGTCTCTTGTGGACAGCAGCGTCGAGACGGAGATCATCGGAGAGGAAGAGGAGTGGAAAGTGCCGAACCTGACAGAATCCGTATCCGAAGACGCGGACGGAACGCTCCACCTGACGATGACAAACCTCTCTCTGGAAGAAAGCTTTGATATCGATGCGCTTATCGTGGACAGAAGCATAAGAGAAGTAAAGGGAGAGATCGTGACGGACGAGATGCGCGCCATGAATACGTTTGAAGATCAGGATCGCGTCCGCGTGAAGAAATTTGACGGGGCGCAGATCACAGAAAGCGGAGTGAAATTCACGATACCGGCGTGCAGCGTCCTTCATCTGGAACTGAGGTAGGACGGATATGGCAGACGCAAAGCGGGTATGCAGAAAATGTCTTCTAAGAGACATGCCGGAAAAAGAGTATTACCGGAACATGTACACTTATATTGCAAATCTTCCGGAGGATGATAAGGTATCCGACAAAGAATATGAGCGCAGACTGGAGGAGTGCAAAAAATGCGAGCATCTTCTCGGCGGTATGTGCAGGATCTGCGGATGCTTTGTGAAAATGCGCGCGGCAATGGCGGTCCGCCACTGCCCCGGCGCGGATAAACGATGGTAGGGGATGGTCCCGGACTATTGCGTCGCTTCAGTGCTCATGAAAGCGGTTTCCCTGTCAGCATCTCATAGCTCTGCAGATATTTATCGATTGTCTTCTGCACGATATCATCCGGCAGAGTCCAGTTGTTGTCAGGGTTGGCTTTCAGCCAGTCGCGGGCAAACTGCTTGTCAAAGGACGGCTGGGAGTGTCCCGGCTCGTATCCGTCGGCAGGCCAGAAGCGTGAGCTGTCCGGTGTGAGCATCTCGTCCCCGAGTACGACATTTCCATCTTCGTCCAGGCCGAACTCAAACTTCGTATCTGCGATGATAATGCCGCGGCTCAGGGCGTAGTCCGCGCATTTTTTGTAGAGAGCGATCGTGTAGTCGCGCAGTTTGGAAGCATATTCCTCCCCCTTGCCAGGGAAAGCTTTTTCGAGGATCCGGATGCTCTCTTCGTAGGAAATGTTCTCGTCATGATCTCCGATCTCGGCTTTGGTAGAAGGCGTGTAGATCGGTTCCGGCAGTTTGTCTGATTCTCTGAGGCCCTCAGGGAGACGGATGCCGCATACTGTGCCGTCTTTCTGATAGCTCGCCCATCCGCTTCCGGTGATGTAGCCCCGGACGATGCACTCGACGGGAAGCATCTCGAGCTTCCTGCACATCATACTGTTGCCGGTAAACTGCGGCTGGCGGAAGAACTCCGGCATATCATTTACATCTGTTGAGATCATATGGTTCGGGAGGATGTCGCCCGTCATGTCGAACCAGAATCTGGACATCTGTGTCAGCACAGTGCCTTTCTTTGTTATCGTGTTCTTGAGGATCACGTCGAAACAACTGATCCTGTCTGTGGCAACAAGGATCAGGCTGTCGCCGTTGTCGTAGATCTCGCGTACTTTTCCTTCTTTGACTGGTTTCATTTTGTACACCTCGTTTATTCTTAAATATATTCGTCCCTCGTGGTACAGAGAGAGGTTCCACTACTAGAGTAGACAAAACCCGGAGAAAATACAAGAGTTTCTTTCATTATATGTATTCATTATGAGTTATAAGTAAAAATGCACCATACTTAGATAAAGTATGTTATAATCTATAAGATTACGTGGAAACATGGGATCATCGGGACGTAAGTATTTCCACAGACGTATAAAGGAGCAGATAATGATAATTGACACACACGCCCATTATGATGACGGGCAGTTTGATACAGACAGAGAAGAATTATTAAGGAGTATGCATGACGGCGGCATCGGTATGATCGTAAATGCTGGTTCCACAGTCAGCTCATGGGAGAAAATCCGGGAACTGACAGAAAAGTATCCCTTTGTCTACGGCGCCGTCGGCGTCCACCCGGACGAAGTAGGTTCCCTGACAGAGGAAGATATGGAGAGGATGGAGCGCCTTCTGGACCTGGATAAGATCGTGGCGGCAGGAGAGGTCGGACTGGACTATTACTGGGATAACGAGAGCCACGACATACAGAAAAAATGGTTCATACGCCAGTTGGAGACTGCCCGGAAGAAAGACATGCCTGTGATCATACACAGCCGGGAGGCCGCGGCGGACACGATGGAGATCATGCGGGAATACGCATCAGGTATGCGGGCCGTCATCCACTGCTATTCCTATTCGGCGGAGATGGCGGAGGAATATGTGAACATGGGATACTATATCGGTATCGGCGGCGTTGTTACCTTTAAAAACGCAAAGAAACTCAAAAATGTAGTCGTCAAGATCCCGCTTAGTTCCATCGTGCTGGAAACAGACTGCCCGTATCTTGCACCGGAGCCTTACCGCGGCAGACGCAACTGTTCACTCTATCTTCCATATGTGGCGGAAAAGATCGCAGAACTTAAAGAGGTGAGTGTGGAAGAAGTGGTGCGCCAGACAGAGGAGAACAGCCGGAAGCTATATGGACTGAAGAGTCAGTAAGAGATGGCGTGGGATGTTGAGAGATGGATGATCTTCGGGAAAACGAAGCTGAGGACGAGGAGGATGACATGAAAGAACCGACTCTTGGAAATCCGCAGAACACGATCGAGGTCCTGCAGAAGTATAATTTCATATTCCAGAAGAAATACGGACAGAATTTTCTGATCGATACACATGTGCTGGATAAGATCGTCCGTGCAGCGCAGATCGAACCGGACGACTGTGTGCTGGAGATCGGCCCCGGTATCGGTACGATGACGCAGTACCTTTCCCGCGCCGCAAAGAAAGTCATAGCAGTGGAGATCGACCGGGCGCTGATCCCGATCCTTGAGGACACGCTTGGCGGCTATGACAATGTAAAAATCATCAATGAAGATGTGCTGAAAACAGACATCGCCCGGCTGGCGGAAGAAGAAAACGGAGGAGAGCCGCTGAAAGTAGTGGCAAACCTGCCTTACTATATCACCACACCGATCATCATGGGGCTCTTCGAGAGCGGCGTTCCTCTCAGGAGCATTACGGTCATGGTTCAGAAAGAAGTGGCGGACCGGATGCAGACAGGGCCGGGGAGCAAGGACTACGGTGCGCTCTCCCTTGCAGTCCAGTATTATGCGAAGCCATATATCGTGGCAAATGTCCCGCCCAACTGCTTCATGCCCCGCCCGAAAGTAGGCTCTGCGGTGATCCGCCTGGAAAGATATCAGAAGCCGCCCGTACGGACAGAGGACGAGAGGCTGATGTTCCGGCTCATCCGCGCATCTTTCAACCAGCGGAGAAAAACACTTGCAAACGGGCTGAAGAACTCTCCTGAACTGGACTTCACAAAAGAGGAGATCGAGAGTGCGATCGGACAACTCGGAAGAGAGCCGGGTGTGAGAGGGGAAGCGCTGACGTTAGAAGAATTCGCAAATTTAACAAATATACTGTACAATATAAATAAATAACTGATAATAATGAGAAATAAGAAAAACAAAAAGACAATAACAGCCTGCCTGTTCATAAATTTTTAATAGAGTGTTAATTGTATAAATTCTGGTTTTTTAGTATAATAAAAAGGTCATACAGTAAAAAAGAGAATGAAGAGAGAAGGAGGAACGCACATGGCAAAAGATATTGACAGCATTTTTTTCGATATTACTCCGGAGATTGAAGAACTGGCTCTCAAATGTGAAACGAACAATGCGATCGACAAGGAACTGTACACGAAGTATGAGGTCAAGAGAGGACTTCGCGACCTGAACGGCAAAGGCGTTCTTGCCGGTCTGACCAATATTTCAGACGTATGCGCATCAAAGATCGTTGACGGAAAATCAGTTCCCTGCGAAGGAAATCTCTACTACCGCGGCTATAACATAAAGGATCTGGTAAAAGGCTTCCTGGATGCGAAGCATCCGGGATTTGAAGAGACGACATATCTGCTTCTTTTCGGTGAACTTCCCACAAAGAAACAGCTCGATGACTTTCAGGAAATGCTCGCGGAGCGCCGTGTGCTGCCTCCGAACTTTACCCGTGACGTGATTATGAAAGCTCCCAGCCGGGATATGATGAACAGTATCACGAGAAGTATCCTGCAGTTATATTCCTACGACAACAAAGCGGACGACACAAGCATCCCGAACGTGCTGCGTCAGTGTCTGAACCTGATCGCTCAGTTCCCCATGCTGATGGTATACGGATACCATGCATACAATTACAGGCGGGGCGAAGACCTCTATATCTATGCGCCGAAACCGGAACTCTCCACAGCGGAAAATATCCTTATGATGCTCCGCGAGGACAGAAAGTATACGGAGCTTGAGGCAAAGATCCTTGATATGGCGCTGGTGCTCCACATGGATCACGGCGGCGGAAATAACTCGACATTTACGACGCACGTAGTTACATCTTCCGGTACTGATACATATTCTACGATCGCGGCGGCGATGGCGTCGCTGAAAGGTCCGAAGCACGGCGGAGCCAACATCAAAGTCTCACAGATGTTTGAAGATATGAAAAAGGATGTGACAGACTGGACAGACGATGATCAGGTGAGAAACTATCTTGAGGCGCTCCTCGAAAAGAAAGCGTTCGATAAAAAGGGCCTGATCTATGGTATGGGACATGCGATATATTCGATCTCCGATCCGCGTGCCGATATATTCAAGAAATTTGTAAAACAGCTCGCACACGAAAAGGGGCATGATGCGGAATATGCACTGTACGAAAAAGTAGAGCACATGGCTCCGGAGATCATCGGCCAGAAGCGTCATATATACAAAGGCGTCAACGCCAATGTAGACTTTTACAGCGGTCTCGTGTACGGTATGCTGGATCTCCCGGCTTCTCTGTACACACCGATTTTTGCTGCGGCGCGTATCGCGGGCTGGAGTGCACACAGGCTGGAAGAACTTCAAAATGTAGACAAGATCATACGTCCGGCATACAAACCGCTCGCACCGCATCGTGCATACATAAAATTGGATGACAGGTAGTGAGTAGCAATGAGAGATGAGTTTTATTTCCCGTCAAAAGATGGCAACACAGAGATCCATACGATGGAATGGAAACCTGAAACAGAAGTAAAGGCTGTTCTCCAGATCAGCCATGGGATGGTGGAACATATCGGACGATATGACGAATTCGCGCGCTTCCTCTGTGACAAAGGCTACTATGTCGTAGGAAATGATCATCTTGGACATGGAAAGTCTGTACAGGCAAAATCCGAGTATGGATTTTTCAATGAAAAATACGGGAATGTGTGTGTGCTCGGGGATATGCATACGCTCCGCCAGCGCACGAAAAAGAAATATCCCGACGTACCGTATTTTATGCTTGGGCACAGCATGGGCTCATCACTTTTGCGCCAGTATATCCAGATGTACGGAAACGGACTTGCCGGAGTCGTATTGATGGGGACTGTCGCAGATCACAGAAAAGCGGCTCTGCTCTTCGGAAAGCGACTGTGCCGGTTGATGGCGGCTGTGCGTGGATGGCATTATCGGAGCAGCCTGGTCGACAACATGGCGATCGGCGGATATAACAAAAAGTTCAGGCCAGCTCATACGAGAGCAGACTGGATCACCAGCGACTTTGAGCGTCTGGAAGCATATGCCACAGACCCTCTGTGTTCTTTTAAGTTTACTGTGAACGCATATTACAATATGTTCCTGGGAATGATAAACACGCAGAGAAAAGAGAGTGTGTACATGATACCGAAAGGACTTCCCGTGCTGTTCGTATCCGGCGCGGAAGATCCGGTAGGCAACTTCGGAAAAGGCGTCCGCAAGATCTACGAAAAATACCGCTCGGCGGGCATACAGGATGTAACGCTGAGACTCTATACAGGCGACCGGCACGAGATCCTTAATGAGACGGACCGGCAGCAGGTGTATGAAGACCTGCTGGGATGGTTTGAAAAACATTTAAAATAAAACCGCCATGGACAAACGAAAACCCGCCAGCTTTCGCTGACGGGCTTTCGTTGTTTTATTAGTTATCTAAAGGAATGAGAGACTATACTGTTTGATTATATCGTGTTATAAATTGCTACGAAGCCCGTAAATGCGGGCTTCATCCTGTCTAGTACTTTTATAAGCTGTTATATTTTGTTATATAAAAGTGTCCGAAAAGTGTCCTGGCAAGGTCTCATTTCTTCCTGAATGAGTTTACCGCATTTACAACTGATGCTGCCGCAGTTGCTGTTGACGCTGTTGCGGTATCCTGCTGTAAACGTCTGATTTCTTCCTGAATCGCCATTTGATCCTGTTGGAATTGATGTGTTTCTAATAAGTTGTATGCTTCTTTCAGGCTGTCAGCGCGTCCCTCATTGATAAAATTCCATAGATGGTAAATGTCATAATAATTATAAAATTTTGCCGGAAAATCTTTTGCTCCGTTTTGATAGTCAGGATTGTTCTTTGCCTGTTCCAATGCGCTAAGTGCTTCTGCGAGTTTATGGTCTGCGGGTTTTACATAGCGGTTCTGTTTCATATAGAGTACAATAGCGAGGAGTGCGCCAAAGAGGAGTGAACCACCAAGTCCTCCAATTTGTGGTGAGCCATTATGGTCAAGATAAAATAAATTTGTATCATGCCCAATGAGTAACCAAACAAACCAAAATGCAAAACAAACTCCCAATACAATGATTCCTGCTTTCCATTTTTTTGTAGTCTTTTCATAATTCTGTTCAGCTTTATTGACGTTGCTCTCTGCTGCTGCAACAGGAGCAGTTATCCTTTTCTTTTCTGCTAAATAGTTTAAAATTTCTTGCTTATTCATACCCTATCTCCTATGTGTTTTGAATATTTTTATCTTGGTGTAAGGTTTAAAGTGTTAATCGCCGTTACCATCTCCTTTCAAAATTCCGAGATATAGGTTCTTATATTTTATCATCCTCTCCCGGACGTTCCTCAATCCCATAATCCTCTCCCGGATATGTCCCCACGATATCACAGGTTCCGTCCAGAATCTTCCATACCAGATGGGCCTGTTCCGCCTCCGTCAGGTCGTCTGATAAGGTACAGGAACAAAGCAGGTCAACGGCTTTTTGAAATTTCCCGTCAAACACCCATTCCCGGGCTAAATCGGTGACAAATCCTCCCTCGATGGAAAAGGATAGTGCTTTCTGTCCCATATATCCTCCTTAGGGAGGACAGGGAATCCCTGTCCTCCTGAATCTTGTTCTATGCTGACTTTGTGGCGCCGCAAGAACAGTAGTAATAATCGGTATAGGTCTCATTCCAGCCCTGGTCTTCTGAATGTGTATGAGAACAAGCGACATCCTGATAGTTATAATAACCATCCTCCGCTCTCAGATGTTCTATTGCATGTTCGTCAAAGCCGACAGCATCGCCAAACACAGCACCACAGCTACAAATGGTATCATAGGAATGGTCTGACCACGTTACCCAATTCTCGTGCCAGCGTGTTGCAGTATGGGGCGTCCAGCTACAAACATGGGGCGGTGTAGTCGAACCCCCGCCACCGGATGAACCGCCAGAGCTGCCGGAAGAACCAGAGCTACCAGATGAACTGCCTGAGCCGCCGGAAGAACCGGAACCGCCGGATGATCCACCTGATGAACCAGAACCTCCTGATGAACCGCCGGAAGAGGAACCAGAGCCGCCAGAAACGGAACCTCCGGAAGAAGAACCAGTCTCTTCCGTCTTCCCGTCATCGGTCTCTTTGCCCTCGTCGGTCTTCCCGTCATCGGTCTCTTTCTCATCGTCCGCCGGTTTCTCTCCCGGCTTCACGTTGTCTTTGATGAGATCATCCCCAAGGTCTTTCTCCTCGTCTTTGTCCACGACTTCCACATCGGTGGGGATATCCACGGAACCTACGTCAGAACCGCTGCCTTTGTTATCGGAACCGTCCGTTTTGTCATCAGAAGTGCCTGTCCCGTTATCGGAACCGCTGTCTTTGTTATCGGAACCATCCGTTTTGCCATCGGAACCCTCTGTCCCGCTATCCGGTGCATCCGTTTTGTCATCGGAAGTGCCCGGCGTCTCCACTTTGACAGGCTCTTTGAACTCTACTTCATAGGTCACCTCATAATGCCCCGGTTTCCCGAAGTCCACGTTGTCCTCTTTGACGGTCACAGACTTAATGTTGCTGTCCTCTCCGGCTTCCTGCTGGATATTGGACGCATAGACGTCGAAATCATACTCTTTCAAATCCTGAGACAGTTTCAGGTTCTTTGTCAGGTCAGCTACCTCAGACACGGCTTCCGGTACGACCGTCACCAGGACAACCGCCTCGGCTGTGCCTTTCGTGCCCTTGCTGTTTTCTAAGTCAAAGGTGATTGTCAGGTCTTTGGCTTTGTCCGTCACTTCCGAGAAGGTAAGAGAGACGTTGGGCACATTCTTCCCGCTCATCACTGTTGCCGCGCCCTCTGTCTTTGCTACGGTAAACGTGTCACCTTTTCCCGGTTCCGGCAGTTCCCCGTCCGTGTCAAAGGTGACCGATTTCCCGTCGTAGTCAAGGGTCACCGTTTTCACGGAGTACCCGGTGTCCGGCTCTACCTCTGAGAGGAAGTCAGACAACGGTGCCGCTTTGTTCTGAATCACAGTCACGTTCTTTTCCGCTGTGAGATCCGCTTTCGTTTCTACGGTTTCTGTTGCGTCAGATGCAGTCGGCGTCTCTTTCCCTCCGCATCCTGCAATCGTTGAGGCTACCAGTGCGGCAGTCAGCACAAGCGATACAAGTTTTCTCTTTTTCATAAATTCATCACTCCTAGCTTTAGCGAATTCCAATAAATACAGTATATTCGATATATCGAAGATATTCAAGTCTTAGAATATATTTTATGGTTATTCCTAGGGAGGAATAGCATATGATTGATTATTCTCCGTTCTGGAAAACATTAGAAAATTCAAATGAGAATTGGTATACATTGAACCGTAAATATAATATTTCTCATAGTACACTGTCGCGTTTGAAGCATAATAAAGATATATCAATGAAAACTGTTAATGATTTATGTAGAATCTTGAAGTGCAATATCCAGGATATAGCAGTATATGTGCCATCTGACGAAGATCAACTTTTATATTAGCGACCTTGGGAAATGATTTGAAGTAGTATACAAAGAAATCAGACCAACTAGAAGAATGAGTGTTAGCGGAGCGCGGTCATTCTGGCGGGCGGTAGGTTGTACGGCTGAGTTTTCTGGTAGGATTCGAGATAATTTTTAAAACAAATAAGCAAAAAAGAGGGCGGGAGACCGCTCTCTTTTACGTTCTTTAATCATTCTATATTCAATTTCTAAAAAAATTTAAACTCGTTCCTTGGAGTTTTTGCATACGCAAAAACTTTTCCCTCGGGGGCAAGCCCCCGAACCCCCATTCCTTTATGAAAATATAATCATTTCTTTCAACTTTCATCCTCTTTCCATATTGTATCATCTCGTAAAAAGAAAAAATTGTCAAGAAAAAAATTATAAATTTTTATTAAAGTTTTATAAAGAAGCGTTCGCTGTTGGAAAAAATTGAGAAATTTTCTGAATGTCAAAATCCTTGGACATTGCATATTACATACTTATCTTAGCGGTAATGATCTGCCGATAATCCCACATATATTTTGCTGCGCCAATAGGCGCGGCATGGTAACTATGAAAAAGACGCCGGCTTACATGAAATTTAAAAAATGAGCGCGCTCATGTGGAGAGACTGCATGAGAACAAAATGGACGAAAGAAGAACTAGAATGTGAACTAAAACGAGAACGTATGGCAGACAAAGAGATTGATGATACGATTCAATCCATACCAATAACAGATATCATGAGGAATATTGAGAGATTGCGAAAAACTCGTCGAAAAGAAATTCCTATGTATACACAAGAATATCTGGCGAGAAAATCGGGGATAAGCCGTGGTACATATCAGAATTACTTACACGGAGAGAAAGACAATCTCAAAGTGAAAACTCTGTTGCAAATGGTAGATGTATTACGATGCGATATTGCTGATGTCGTTAAAAAAGGGGGTGAAGCCTAAAACTTTGACCTGGGTAAGAGTCGTTAAACTGCCCGTGTAACCTATCAACTGAGTATTATAGGCTACAACAGCGGTAGCCGGAAAGGAGATTGCTATGGCAATTCAGCACTCGTGGGCGTATACCCATACTAGTTTTGATGCTGAGAAGTTTCTTAAAGCGACAAGAAATGAGTTTCAGCTAGTATCGCAACGACCTCATCAGTCCAAAAAAAATCCTGAAGAAAAAGGTGTTTCTGTAATTTTGCTCATCGCTCACGATGATAACGATTACGGCATGGACAAGAATGGAAACAAGCGCGAAAATAACGTGTTAAATACATTTGACGTCACCATTCTTAACGGTGAGACTTCGATACCTTTCAGGAAAGGTGAAAAGGTGTCACTTGGAAATTTCCTGCCGAAGAAATCTTATGTGATTGGTTTTGATCTGATCCTGAGATTCGACAGCATCAGGAAAGCGGGGGATGCAAAATGAGGAAAATCCAGACGGACAGACAGTTTCGAGGAAGTCTGTTGACAGCTTGGACTATAATGGGTGCAGTCTGTGGCGTAGCTATATGCTACGCCGCAGGTATATATGGATCAAATATGCTTACACTGGCAGGTTTGGCATGGTGTATCTTGTGTTTCCCACCGCTCCTGATCTCGGGAACAGTGTGGGCAGTGGGAAATCAGATCAATAAAGGGCTCAAATATGCGTGGAAACATTACATGCTTGTATTGTCTCTGCGAAGACAGCTATTAGACGCGGGGCTCTACGTCACGAGAAAGATCGGCGCGGCTGAAATAGCTGTAATACCATGGATTTCTGTCGAATTTATGCCAGATTATGCAAGCGGACGGGTTTACATAAAGAACAGTATTAAATTGCACGGTAAATTGAACAAAACGGATATATCAGCGGCGTTAGGGCGATATGTGGTGGAACAGATGTTCCTGAAAGATGATGGGAATTATTATTATTTTGATTTTTATGACGCTGCGATTGACAGACGTTTGGTATTCAAAAATTTTAAGGAATTTAGAAAATATTCGAATGCGATAGGCGAATATGAATTGTTCGTTGACGTACGTACTCGACTTCCACTCACGCATCAGCTTATTGTTGGACAGACAGGCTCAGGAAAATCTTATGCGCTTCATGGGTTTTTGCTCCAGATGTCGTTGAAATCGACAGAATATTACTTATATTTTGCGGATCCCAAAGCGTCAAGTGTTGCAGTGTTAGGTGAATTGCTTTCCCCTGATGATACAGCAGACGATTTTGACGATATTGTTGCATTACTGGAAAAATTTGTAGCTAATATGCAGGAGAGACGCTCTGTGTTGAAAAAACGTCTGCGGGAAAAGATAGACGGTGATTACAGAGATTTTGACCTATCCCCGCATATTCTGATTTTCGATGAGTTCGCGGCATTTTCTTTGCAATTACAGACGAAAGAGAAAAAACAGCGTGATCATGTGAACAATATGATCTCACAAGTTGTCCTGAGAGGGCGGCAGTACGGATTTTTTCTTTGGATTGTCATGCAACAGTCAGGGAGCAATAACATTCCTACGTTTGTTCGGGATAACCTGCCGTGGAAAACGGTACTCGGTAACGCCGAGGATCAGACGTATGTCACCGCGTTCGGTGCGGGCGTAGATATCCCGGAACGGAAAATGGAGATTGGTGAGGGTGTATACACCTATCCGGCGGTTGCCAACAAGCCGAAACTGTGTGTATTTCCGACTTTGGATTTTGACGTTCTGGATGCGTTGAATCAGGGAGCTGGGGTACTGTAAGTACCCCAGCTCCAGTTTTTTTAGAAGTAAAAAGCAAGCGGAAAATCATAAATACATATCAATAAATACAAATTATTTCAAGTGAAAGGTGAAGAATATTATGGAAAAACAGATTTTATTAGGAGTTGATGAATTAACACTTGTACTGTCATTGGTTGACAAGACGATATTGGAAGATCTGGACGAATGGCAGGAAAAGGCAGAAAGCATGATTTCAGAGTTCGCAGGACTTGCGAATCTGGAAACGGTTTTCGGAAGTCAAAGAGAATTGGAAGATAAATGTCCGCAAGGCTACACGGTTGGTTACCAATACGGTGATCAGCCGTTTTATTTTGCCGTGGCGTATCATCCGTTACACCCTGATATGGGCGTGATCATCAAGTTCAGTGCGCACAGTTGGTCTGTATATAGCAGAAGCAATTCTATGAACATAAAAAGGTTTCTGGAGTCCATCAAGTCAGATGCATATAATTTCAGGCTGAGCCGAGTTGATTTCGCGGTTGACTACCAAAACTGGGATTTTGCCGTTGATGATATTTACCAGAATCTTAAGGCTCACAATCTGGAAATACGAGACTATAACGGCAGGAAAAATACTTCCATAATCACAGCACATGAAGTGAATGGTGTGGCAGATACGTTTTACGTTGGCAGTAAAAAAACAGGTACAAGGCTCTTTCTGCGTGTGTATGACAAAAGGACAGAACAGCTTGAAAAACGTGGTTTTCGCATGGAAGAAGCCTTGCATACGACATCATGGGTAAGACTTGAAGCGGTATTCAAAGGTAAGTACGCGCATCAGCTAACGGACATCATAATGCAGACTGAAGAGGAAAAACTGAGTCATCTGATCGCAGATAAAGTTTCAGAGAAATTCAGATTCTACGATCTTCAGTCTGAGAAACTTCTGGATTTTTCCCGGGCATTACTGGAAAAAGCGAACTTGGATTTTGAGCGGTTGCGATTGGAAAGTCCGCGGGATAACGGGTTAATGAGTTTGCTGTCACATCTTGTCAACGGTTCCGGATTGTTCTCCGCTATGTATAAATGTGACGAGATCTGGGGAGAAAAGACGGCTGTAGTCTTGCTTGATCATCTGTACAAATTATATACAGAGCAGTATGAGCCGAACGATGACGTGAAACATTGGTTGAAAAAACACAAAGACTCGATGAAAGAACAATCGCTTGAGGATGATCTTAAGATGCTCAAGGTGCTTAAGGCAAACTACACCAAAGGTGCGGCAGGCGATTTCACAGAGGAAAATGAGGTGATGAATGATGCAGGACAAACTAGCACTGACAATTAATGAAGCATCGGAATACACGGGAATCGGGAGAAATACCCTGCGGGATCTGATCCGCTGGGATAAGCTCCCGGTGATCCGGGTGGGGAACAAAGTAGTGATCAGGCGGGATGATCTGGACAGATTTCTCTCAGAGAATCGGAATAATAATTTGAGAAACAGATTTGAAGTGATTGAACTAAAGCAGGGATAACGGTATAATAAACGGTATCAAACGGTATAGTCCTTGCGGAAGAAAGGAGCGAAAATGGGCAAGGACTTACAAGGAAATAAGCTGCCAAAGGGAATTGATCAAAGACCGAACGGAACATACAGGGCACGTTTTAAATATAAAAACGAAAGATATTCTCTTGAAAATACCAATTTGAAAGAATTGATCGAGCAGATGGAAGATTTGAAATATGAGGTTAGACACGGAATTAAGGGAAAAGGCGATAATATCACTCTCGATACTTGGTTTGACATCTGGTTGAATACCCATAAGAAAAAGACGATCAAAGAGAGTACATTGGCTCGGTATGACTCCTGTTATAAAAATTATATTCAGAAAAAGTTCGGGAAAAAGAAACTTATTGATTTTAAGCCAATAGTGTTGGAGCGGCTGTTTCAGGATATGGCAGAAAATGATTACAGCACAAAGACGATCCGTGATATTTACAATATTCTCGGGGCTGTATTCAAATATGCCGTACATAACCGCCTTATCACATACAATCCCTGTGATGGGGTGGAACTACCCAAAACAAAGAAAAAGCCGATCCGTGTTTTGTCGTTAAATGAACAGAGGGATGTTCTGAGATACGCCGAGGGCAGGTTTTACGAAAATCTGATTGTGACTGCATTGGGTACAGGAATGCGCGCCGGGGAGCTTTTAGGTTTGTCAGAAGATGATTTGAATTTCAGGAAACGTGAAATTACAATCAATAAAACTCTGGTATATATCAAAGACCTGCCAACTGGAAAATATGTTTTCAAATACCAGACACCAAAGACGGAAAGCGGCGCACGAGTGCTCCCTATGCAAGAAAGCGTATACAAAGCATTGAAGCGTCAGCGCATCCAGAAAAGGGAAATACAGCTTTCCTCTGATAAATGGGAGCCGATAAAAGGATTTGAAAATCTTGTGTTTGCCACTAAAAATGGAAAACCAGTTTCACAGCGTTCGTTTCAGTCGGCTCTTGATTGGATCGTAAGAGCGGTCAACAAAGATCGTCAGAAACAGGATGAGAAAGGCAAAAAGGATTTCGTGCCGATGGAGCACATTTATCCTCATGTGCTCCGGCATACGTTCGCGACAAGATGCTTTGAAGCAGGGATAGAAGCAAAGACAGTCCAGAAGTATCTCGGTCATTCTTCCGTAGCGATCACGTTGGATATATACACCCATGTCACGAAAGACAAAGCGAAAGAAGAGATGAATAAACTGGAAGAACTCTATAAAAAGATCGTATAGCAACTCTGTTAACAACTATCTACCACCGTAATATTCCCAAAGATAACAAAAGTGTCCGAAAGGTGTCCGAACTGGTGAAAGTGGAAAGCCAAGAACGGCGAAAACCCGCTAACCACAAGGGATAACGGGTTCCGTTGTTTTATTAGTTA
Source organism: uncultured Mediterraneibacter sp. (assembly GCA_944375765.1). Taxonomy (GTDB): domain Bacteria; phylum Bacillota; class Clostridia; order Lachnospirales; family Lachnospiraceae; genus Mediterraneibacter. The sequence continues at coordinate 49,777 of CALWAR010000032.1, forward strand.
TCTAAAGGAATGAGAGACTATGCTGTTAAACCATAACTTATCATAATGTGTTACAACGCCCGAAAATACGGGCTTTTTTTAATTCGGTTATATCATAGTTTATCATAATTTGTTGCCCGAGGGTGCCCCAAAAGTGCCCCAAAGTGCCCCGGATCAGAAGAGTGCATTTCTTTGTTTGCCTATCCATTATCTAGCGTTCCGCAAAGCGGATGCACAGAGCACCGGGAACCCATGGGGCAGTGGGGTGTCTGTGCAAGCGTCCTGTCTATAAATCAGAAAATCTACCCCAACACACTACAGCATAGACTAACTTGATTCCCCTATGGGAGACGGGCAGAGGGGCAAGTGATTTTGCTTAGATGCAAATATGCTTTTTATATTTGCTTCTAAAATCACTGTTTTAGGGGTGAC